>JASLEN010000306.1 GCA_030151105.1 Dysgonomonas sp. | reverse complement strand
CTGATGAAAGGAGAAAAGAAAAAGATGCCACTAGAGGGAGATGATTCAGAAAAGGATGGACATGTTTTTGTGGACAATAGTAGTCGCAAAGGAATTGTTGATACCATGAGACAGATGCGAGGAACCTTGAAAGATGGTATTTCAACTGTTGTTTTTCCTGAAGGGCATCGAACTCCAGACGGCAAAGTTGCTGAGTTTAAGAAAGGAGCTTTTCAGACTGCACTCAGTTTAAAACTACCAATTGTACCACTAACAATTTATGGAGCTTACGACATACTGTCGATAGGTTCTAAAATAATGAAGCGGCATGATATTTCACTCACATTTCATGATCCTATACCAACAGAGGGCTTGACTGCTGATGATTTACCAAAATTGATGGATGATGTTCGAAATATAATTAAGAGTAGTCTTAATGAATAAATAACCATCAGGTCGAATATATTTTAATAGCCCCATGTAAATCAGTATAATTTACATGGAGCTATTAGCAATTATTTAATTAGTTAAAAAACAGAACTCAAGAGATAGGCATTGTAAAGGATAGCTGATACCCATAAAATAGCTATATCTTTGTTCGGCAAGTCTTTAAGTTCTCCTATTCCAAGAGATAATACGATCACAGACAACAAAATACCAGAACCAACTAGCTGATAAGTTGTAAGCAACTTGAAGAATAGGATGGCAACCAAAATAGTAATAAGTATAGGAATTATTAATGATGCTACTTTTGGTCTCCACGATGTTGTGTTGGATGTATGCATTGTATTCATAGCTCTATATTTTTTGAGGTTAATCACTATCTAAAAGATCTTGTTATAAATATAGGCAATATACGAACTGATTCAAAATGCACAATGTTAATATATAGCCAGTTACACCTTCTTCTTAATGTTGTATAACAGCATGTTAAACAATATATCAGTTCTGATATAAAAAATGGTAGTGATTGAAGATCAACCACTACCATTTTTAAAGTATATCATTGTGTTCTTACTTTTCGTAATCTTCTATTCTCTTTTTGAAATACATATTTTGAAAACTTTCATTCTTATTGTATTCTGTTCGTTTGAAGAAGAAGTCAGGTCTAACTTCACTCAATTTCTCTACTCCACAAGCTCCTATAAATTCGGCAAGTGCTGAAAGAGTATTTCGATGATAATTAGCTACTCGCTCACTTTTGTTTGTGATGTCGAGTCCACGATAGAGTTTCTTATCTTGCGTAGCAATTCCCACAGGGCAATTTCCATTATCGCATCGCAAAGCTTGAATACACCCCAAAGAAAACATCATTCCACGCGCACTATAGCAAGCATTAGCGCCTAGAGCTATGGCACGTGCAATATCAAAAGCTGTAATTATTTTTCCAGATGCCAATATTTTAATTTCATCTCGCAATCCATATTTTATCAATTCGAAGCTAACGAATGCAAGAGCATCGGATAGTGACATTCCCAGATTATCAATAAACTCTAGTGGTGCAGCACCTGTTCCGCCTTCAGCTCCATCTACAGTAATGAAATCAGGTATAATTCCTGTTTCTTTTACTGCATCCAATATGTCTAGAAATTCTTTTTGACGTCCAATACAAATTTTGAAGCCGATTGGTTTGCCTCCAGATAACTCTCTCAAGTGTTTTACAAACTGCAAGAGTTCTGTTGCATTAGAAAATGCGCTATGTGATGTTGGAGAATGTACTGTAGTATAAGGTTCTATATGTCTTATCTTTGCAATCTCTGGTGTGTTTTTTTCAGCAGGTAGAAGCCCCCCATGTCCAGGTTTAGCACCTTGTGATATTTTGATTTCGATCATTTTCACATTAGCTAGTTTAGATTTTTCAGCAAAGAGTTCTGCTGAAAATTTCCCTTCATCATTTCTACATCCAAAATAGCCTGTACCTACCTGCCAAATAAGATCACCTCCTTTTAAATGGTAGTCACTAATTCCACCTTCACCTGTATTATGTGCAAACTGACCTTTCATTGCTCCCTCATTGAGTGCTGTGATAGCCGCTTTACTTAATGCTCCATAGCTCATAGCGCTGACATTTAGTACACTCAAACTATATGGTTGCTGGCATTGGCTACTTCCTACCGTCACTCTTAGATTTTCACTGTTGGCTTTTTTAGTGTAAATCGAATGGGCTGCCCACTCATATCCAATACGCTCAGGATCATCTTGCATACCAAACGAAATAGTTTGTTTCACATTCTTAGCTCGTTGATAGACAATAGACCTTTGGCGTCTATTGAAGGGTTTTCCATCCAACTCACTCTCGAAAAAGTATTGACGAAACTCAGGACGTACAGATTCAAAGACATATCTCAGTCGTGCAAGTAGAGGGTAATTGCTCAACAAAGAGTGTTTCTTTTGAATAAAGCTATCATAAAAACATAATACAGCCAATACTAAAGGTATGCTAATCCACCAATAGGATATCCAGCCTCTTAGACTTAAATCTAATAATACAAGTGCAAATGCAATAATGAATACCCATATCAGTAGCTTAATAGTGATAAATGATAGTATATTTTTTTTCATATTTAGTAGTATTAAGATTATTCTTTTATCATCTTAAATTCATACAACGATTGATTCATTCTATAAATACTCCTACTAAGTTATTCATAAATTCATTGATTTTGCAAGAAAAATGAAAGAATAAAACATGTCAAACAGACTGCATTCAACGAGCCTACTTACATTATGTCAGAAAAGATGAAAGCTTATGTGCAAAACACATAAGCTTTCATAAGTTAAAATGGAGTAAGGTCATTATTTTTCAGATAAACCTAAAAATTTGAATGGTTCAGATTTTTTGAAACTTTTTGACGCGTTCCCCAAATATGCTTCATTATTTTCTACAGTAAGCTTCATCACTGGCGATCCTTTCGTCAATTTAAAGTCATTGAGATTTACCCAAAATGTATTTGGAGTAAGGCTTGATTCAAAGAAATAGCGCAGGTTCTTGCTGTCCGAAACTGTTCTCCATTGCGTAGTTGAAATCTCTGGACTATCAGGAGTCGAAATTCCGTATGGAACTGAAACATTACGTACAATACTAAAGACGCTTGCCACTACAACCTTCTCGTCGTCTGACTTAGGTAGAGCATTGGAATAGAAACTTGCTCTAGCAAAACGATCTGTTGCACGATTTGTGCCAGGAAGGAAAGTCAATCCTCCAATTGTTTTCCAATACTCGTTCAATGCTAACTGCTTGTCATAGGTTGGAGAATTAGTCATCACATTATAATCTTTGCTATGAAAAATCTCTAATTTTCCATCAGTATATTCAAAGATAGCATTATCTCCTTCTGCATCAGAAATAGACATATGCAATGTTGCTAATCTTGAGCCATCAGGCATCATATCCGATACAACCTGAAACGTATTTTCTTTCACAGCTGAGACTGCTTCATCAACTGTTGCAAAATTATCAAGCATATATTGCACCCAAGCTGCAATTGTTAAACCAGGTTTTGACTCATCTCTCTCCTCATATTTAGAATCTGGCAACCAAAGTAGATTTGCTACCAATCCTTTCTCATTCATTCCATCTGTACTTGCAATCTCGAAAGCAGATGTAACAACACTTCCATATTTAGATATCCATTGCAAAGAGTTTTTTCCTGCTTCGCCACTTCTTTCCATTCCTCGTGGAAATATCCAAATATTACTATACATCTGGGTTTTCCAGTCCATTGTTCGTCCTGTAACAATTAGACCATCTTTTCCTGTATATACTACACGAGTACAAGGTTTAGCATCAAAGATATTGATTGTCAGAAATAGACTAAGTACAATAAATTTTAAGTTAGTTAGGTTCATATTTTGTAGGTTTAAATAAAGATTTAGTTACTTATGGTTTTAAAACAAATAGACATCTATAAAGTTTAGCGAACTTTATAGCTATTTGATGTTTGTAGTCGCAATGTGGTATCAAATTTAGGATAAAACATTTAAGTAAAGAGTGTTTTTTAAAACAAAAAAGCGAATTGTTGTTTTACATAAAATAAAAGAAGCATATTATTAAAGATATTCAATTACCAGACCCCTCTGCAAATTTAAAACTAAGGCTCTAACGATATAAACGAACAAAGTTTTTTACTTTTGACTCCATATATTCACATATATTTTTTATATTTATATAACAAGAGAAAATTATGAAGTATGGAATAATAGGGACTGGAGCCCTTGGAGGATATTACGGAGGAAGTTTGGCAGAGGCTGGAAAAGATGTACATTTTCTGTTTAACTCTGATTATGAATATGTAAAGAGAAATGGTTTGAAGGTTGATTCCATAAATGGCAATTTTCACCTGAAAACAGTCAACGCATATGATAACGTTAAAGATATGCCAAAATGTGACGTTGTTTTGGTATGTCTAAAAACCACGAACAATCATTTATTGGAGGAATTGCTTCCACCACTAGTGCATGATGAAACGATTGTCATCCTTATACAAAATGGTTTGGGTGTAGAGGACGATTTACAAATAGTATTTCCCAACTTACTCATAGCTGGAGGTCTAGCTTTTATTTGTGCTAGAAAAAATGAGTCTGGTTATATAGAACATCTTGATGAAGGTCGACTGAATATTGGCGCATATTCTGATGGTATTAGTAAACTAACACTCTTAGACGTTGCTTCAGATTTTGAAGACGCTAAAATTGAAGTAGATGTAGTTGATTTAAATCAAGCGAGATGGGAGAAACTTCTTTGGAATATCCCCTTTAACGGTATGAGCGTGGTGATGAATGCATCTACAGATGAACTGCTAAAAGATAAAAACACTAAGATGCTGATTTATGATATCATGCAAGAGGTAATCTTGGCTGCCAACCATTGTGGAGCAAAGCTTATGCCACAGCAAGCTGAAAGAAATATAGCTTCTACCTTGGATATGATTCCATATTCGCCTAGCATGAAACTAGATTTTGAGCACAAACGTGCTATGGAAACGTTATATATTTATACAAAACCGATTACAACAGCTATATTAGCAGGTGTTGAAATGCCCAGAGTATCTATGTTAGAAAAACAACTTCGCTATATAGAGGCACAATATAATAGATAGATGAACGAACATACAATTATAAAACTAGAGAATATTGTTCCTCGTTTCGAGCATTTAAGATTTGTAGAACCTATCAATTGGGAAATCAAATCGAATCAACATTGGGCTGTGATAGGATCTAATGGTGCTGGAAAATCTCTATTGATTGATATCTTGATGGAAAAGTATGCACTACACTATGAGTGCAAAATTATTTGTCAAGATGAAATAGGAAATCCTATTCGTATTCGTGATGTTGTAAAGAGTGTAGCATTTAAAGATATCTATAGTTTAGTAGATACTCAGAATAGCTATTATCAACAGCGTTGGAACAAAGGTTTGGAAGAAAAAATGTCTAAGGTAAAAGACATTGTAGCTGATAGTAATCAAGAAGATTTAGCAGAACTCGTAAGGTGGTTTGCGATTGAAGATTTGATGGAAAAGGAAGTCAATTTGCTGTCAAGTGGTGAATTGAGAAAATTCTTGATTGTAAGTTCTTTACTAACTAAGCCCAAAATTCTGATTCTTGATAATCCTTTTATTGGATTAGATGCCGAATCTAGAGTGGTACTGAATGATTTGTTTGAGAATTTAATCAAGTATAAAAATCTGCAATTGATCTTGATAGTTGCAGATCCTAAAGAAGTGCCAGCTTTTATAACTCATGTTTTACCGATAAAAGATAGAAAAACAGAGTCCATTCAGAGTCAATCTGAGTTTATTGAAAACAAGGAGTATATCAAGTATTTATTTAATCAAGAAGATAACTATGCAATTGATAAATCTATAAATGTAGAAAACGACTCTTCAGACTATGAGTATGTTGTGGATTTGAAAAATATACATATAAGATATGGAGAGCGTACAATTCTCAAAAATCTTGACTGGCAAGTAAAAAAAGGAGAGAAATGGGCACTACTAGGGCGAAATGGTTCTGGAAAATCAACTCTTCTGAGCCTTATCTGTGGGGATAATCCGCAAGCCTACTCTAATGATATAACTCTGTTTGATAGGAAGAGAGGCACAGGTGAAAGTATTTGGGATATTAAGAAAAAGATTGGGTATGTATCGCCAGAAATGCACTTATATTATTTGAAAAATGTAAGATGTATAGATGTTGTTGGTTCTGGTTTTTTTGACACCGTAGGGCTCTATCGAAAATGCAGCAAAGAACAGGAAGACATAGCAAGAGAATGGTTGAGAGTGTTTGGAATAGAACATCTTGAAAATATTTCCTTTCTTAATATTTCTACAGGAGAACAACGACTGCTTTTGATTGCTAGAGTTCTAGTAAAGAATCCTGATTTACTGATTTTAGATGAACCGATGCATGGTTTAGACATTGTTAATAAGAAGAAAATAAAACAAATTATAGAGGAGTTTTGTGGAGATGATAAAACCTTAATTTATGTTACCCATCATCTTGAAGAGCTTCCTCAAATTATAAACAAACAAATTACTTTAACAAAAAACACATGATGAGAAAATTTTTAACAGCAACCCTAATAGTTGCACTATTTGCTAGTTGTGGTGGCTCTAGCTCTAAAAACACAACAGAAAGCAAAGAACAAGAAAAACCAACTGTAGCTGCTAGACCTACAAAGTTGATAGATGAAATTGATGGTTACTTTGTGACTTACAAACCTAAAATGGTAGAAGTGCTGATACAAAATGAAGCAGACTGGAATGCTAATTTCAATGTTGCTAAAACGATGGATAATCAGCCTACTACAGTGGATTTCGGTATGCATAAAGTTGGCGTCATTGTTGCTCCCGAGACTGATATTGAAACTGATATCGTTATTGATAATACCTCTATAAAGGATAGAAAACTAGTGGTAGAATACTCAATCAATACTAAAGGTGAAAAACAATCATTCACAATAGTGCCAATGAAAGCTTTTCTTTATAGTATAACTCAAGATATAGATTCTGTATCTTTTGTGAATAAAGGGATAACTACTACTCTACCTAAATAATAGAGAGAAAGACAAATCATTAAAAGTAAAAAGCAGAAAATCATTTGATTTTCTGCTTTTCTATGTTTATTTATCTTGTTTTCTGATATCAGCTCGTTTTATCTTTCCACTAATTGTTTTTGGAAGTTCATCAACAAACTCAATAATACGTGGATATTTGTAAGGAGCAGTAACTTTTTTCACATGATCTTGTATTTCTTTTACTAAGTCATCACCAGCCTTGCTTTTGTAGTCATTCGCTAAAACCACAGTTGCTTTTACAATTTGTCCTCTAACATCATCAGGGACTCCAGTAATAGCACACTCAACAACTGATGGATGTGTCATGATAGCGCTCTCCACCTCAAATGGTCCTATACGATAGCCTGAACTCTTGATAACGTCATCTGTACGTCCTTCGAACCAGAAATAGCCATCTTCATCACGCCAAGCTGTATCCCCCGTACGATAGATATTATTGTCATAAACTTTTTTAGTTAAAGCTTCGTCTTTATAATATCCCATAAAAAGACCTAGAGGCATAAAACGGTCAGTTTTGAATACCACCTCCCCTACTTCACCATCTTCCACAGAACGTCCGTCTGCATCTATCAAATCCATGTCGTAGGCAGGATTGGGAACACCCATAGAACCAGGTTTTGGAGTCATCCAAGGAAATGTAATAATTGTCGGAGTTGTTTCTGTTTGACCAAAAGCCTCCATAATTTTGATTCCTGATACTTTATAAAAGGATTCATATACAGAAGGATTCAACGCTTCTCCTGCTGTTGTAGCATATTCAAGAGATGAAAGATCGAACTTCGTAACATCCTCTCTAATCATGAAACGATATACGGTTGGAGGCGCACAAAAAGAAGTTACCTTATAGTTTTGAATCAACTCTAACATTTCTATTGGATTGAACTTCTCATGGTCATATACCATTACGCAGGCTCCCACTATCATTTGACCATAAAGTTTTCCCCATGCTGCTTTTGCCCAACCTGTATCTGCTACTGTTAGATGTAAGCTATCTTGATGCACATTGTGCCAATATTTAGCCGTTACAATATGTCCTAATGGATATGTGAAGTTATGTATAACCATTTTGGGATCACCCGTTGTTCCTGAAGTAAAATAGAGCAACATAATATCGCTATTTGTATTCACTTTTTCAGGTCTATTAAACGGCTTAGCTGTTTTTAATCCTTCATCAAAATCTATCCAACCATTACGTCCTTGACCTCCACAAGAGATGCGTACTTTCACCGTTGGAGATTCTGGCATAGCATCATCTACGTGCTGCATCACTAAGTCATCATCAGTAGATACAATAGCTTTTACTTCGGCAGCATTATTTCTGTATATAATATCTTTCTTTGTCAAAAGATGTGTAGCAGGAATTGCCACAGCCCCAATTTTGTGAAGTCCTATGATAGCAAACCAAAATTGGTATCTGCGTTTGAGAACAAGCATTACCATATCACCCTTCCCTATTCCTTGCTCTTGAAAAAATGCAGCAGCTCTATCACTTTGTTCTTTCAGATCTTTGAATGTAAAATCAAAGTGCTCTCCTTTGTCATTTGCCCAACAGATTGCGTTCTTATTGGGATTTGCTTTTGCCCATTCATCTACAACATCATATCCAAAGTTAAAATCAGTAGGAATATTTACTTTGTAGTTTTTAGCAAAATCATCAGTCGAAGTGAATTCGATTTGATTTAAAAATTTTTCTAACATTATATATGTGTAAAGTATTTACATTTACTTATGTTTCTCTTATAAAATGACAGCTAGAAAACGAACTCGTTTCTCGTCCAAAGGCTGCATGCCATGAGGCTTAGTAGAATCATAGTAAATACTATCACCTACATTCAAAATCAATTCTTTGCCATCTATCATCATTAACATTCTACCCTCCAAAATCAGGTTGAACTCTTGTCCACCATGTGAACTCTGATTGAGGGGCAAGTCTGCTACCTTAGGTTCTACTGTTACTTCAAACACCTCTGCTTTGCGATTATTAAATCCGCCAGCAAGTGTTTGATATTTATACATTTCTACACGTTTCACAGAAAGACCTTTACCTTTCCTCGTTAGAAAATAACTGCTCATACGAGGCTCATCATCGAACATCAATACTGAGATATCAATATCATATTTCTCCGAAATACTTTTCAAGACACTGATAGTCATATCTTGCTCTCCTTTTTCATACGCTTGGTATGTTGCTAAAGGAATATTACAAGATGCGGCAAAGTCTTCTTGCGACAAATCGAGTGCTTCTCGTAGTCCAGCAAGCCGTTGCCCTATTTGTTTTACTGCATCACTCATTATTTATATCTAAATTTGTATAGTATTTTCTTATTTATTCAGCTGATTTATTGACCAATTTCAGAGCCTCTTTTGAGATTGGGCTATTAAAATCCATCATCCGTCCAGTACCAGGGTGCTTAATTTTCATTGTACTTGCATGCAAAGCAATTTTTCGCAATGGTGTAGAAGTAGCGCCGTACTTTCTATCATTCACTATTGGACGTTGTAACTGCTGCATTTGAG
>JASLEN010000276.1 GCA_030151105.1 Dysgonomonas sp. | reverse complement strand
AAACCATTTGCCATCCCTGGAGCTGCATCATTAGACAGTGGCACACCATCAACTACAATTAGAGGATCGTTACTTGCATTTAGTGAAGCTCCACTACGAATACGCAGTTTTGTCTCGCCTCCTGGTTGTCCTGAGGGTGGTTGCACAAAGACACCAGACACTTTTCCTTGTATCAGTTCTTGAGGGCTGGTGATAGCTCCTCTGTTTTTTTCATCTACCTTGATTGCTGTAACGGCTCCCGTAAGGTCTTCTTTTCTTACGCTACCGTACCCTATCACAACTACCTCTTCAAGTAGTTCACTATCTTCTTTTAGGGTAATCAAGAGTTCTCCCGTTTGAGCTTTCACTCGCTGAGACTTGTACCCAATAAATGTAATAAGTAGAGTTGAATTAGCTGGTGCTTTCAATTCGAAGCGACCATCTAGGTCGGTCATTACACCAGTCGTAGTACCTTCGACAACCACACTAGCACCTGTAACAGCACCTAGGTCATCTTTCACTACACCTTTAACATTGATTGTTGAGCTATTTTGAGCCAACACATTCATAGATGCAAATATACATAGCACAAATAGGCTAAATATTCTCACCCACTTTTCTTTCAAGTTTTTTCTCATGGCTAATAAAAAGGTTATGATATTTCATTTAAGTCTTTCCCTATCAACTAATACAATAAAGAAAAGCAGATTTCAGCCTAATATTAAGCTAAGAATAGGGCTCGTCTTTTTCGCAATGTGTCAATAGTTATTTTACATGACAAACATATCTATATATAATCCGCATACAAGTATTGAGTAAATTAACAAAGTAAACTTACAAAACAATCATTATACTATATATCAATAAATTAAAACAAACAGAAGCAAAATAAAAGTAAACTTATTATACCTTTTTAGGAAGAGTCGTAGATATTTTGGAAAGACCAATTTTATCCAATTCAGCGGAGAAATCCCCTTTATCAACTAAAGAGTTATTCCTTATTTTGAGACGATAATTATATATGGTCTGAGGTGAGTAGTGCAGAAAATCAGCAATCTTAGTACTGTCATTAATTCCTAATCGAACTAGGGCAAAGATTCGCAATTCGGTAGTTAGAAGATCTCCTTCTTTAGGAATTATTTTCCCATCCTCATTCATCAAAGCATTAAATTCCTCGATGAATGTGGGATATATATTAAGAAATATAGTGTCAAAATTACGATAAAACTCTTTTAATTCATCTGCTACGAGTGACGAAGAGCTTGTCATCTTTTCAAGTTCTTTGAGCTGCCCCGTTTTTAATTTTCTATTCACATCTACTCGATAGTCTTCTAACTTGTCGATATAGGATGAACAAATATTGAATACATAACCTATGTATTCTTCTTTTACCAGATTAGCATCCGTAAGTAATGAATTTACTTGATTCAATTCTTCATTTACGGCTTTAAGCTCTGTATTAATCTTCTTTTGATGTTTACGAATAGAAGACAATATTTTCACTTGTTTGTAAATATATAAGATAGCACCTAATAGGACTAATGCAAGTACAGCGGTTAGAATAAGCAAACTCACCAACCTCGTACGTTCCTCTTTCATCTTATGATCATACGTATTGTTGATGAGGGGCAATATCTGAGATATTTCTAGAGCTCGCAACCTAGAATTACTGAAAATTGCATCTTCCATTGCACACTTCATATATCTGTATGCTCTATCTATATCCCCCTCATCGTATAGCAACGCTCCCAATCGTTGCAGAGAGATGTACTCCTTGACTCCCGCTTGCAAGTCTGCAATAGCAGACATCGCTAAATATTCTTTCTCCGCCTCCGAATCACCCAAATGATGATATATTTCGGAAAGAGTATAAGTTAGCATCGCTGAAGAAGAGTCATACTCCATATAACCTTTATTGGCTATTTGAAGTGCTTGTTCAAAGTTTCCAAGCATCAATTCTTTAGAACTTCGTACCAGATAGTTTGTCAATTCGTCATTCTGGATAGTATTTAAGATAGAGTCTTTGTAGTTAAATACTAATGCTCTATATTTTTTCTTCTGATCTTCAGAGATAGAATAGTCTACTATAAGCATATATAGCGAATGGCAAAGATGATAGTAATACGCTTTATTTTCGTCCGTCAGTTTGTTGACTCTTAGAAACTCGAGTTCTTCTAAAGCTTCCTTGTACATCCCTGTGGTACGTAATACAGCAGCCAAATCCATATGCGCTTCGGCAATTTCTGGAACAGTACCCATCTGTTGAGCAAGCTGCACTCTATCATGTGCTAGATGATATGCCGAATCTGTCTGATAATTTATATAAGTATTGAATAGTCTTCGAGATATACTATATCGCTGCTTGTCCACAACAGCACCTGATAATTGCTTCTTGAGGTTAGTTATCGATAGTTCTTTCTGCCCCTTATACTCATCTCGCTGTTCTATTGTTCTGTCTAAAACATGCAACAGAGAGTCAAGCCTGCTCGATGAATGAGCAAGCAAGGCGATAGAGAAGAAAAACACAAGAACAATATTCTTTTTCACTTTAACTCTTAGATGTTTTGTGAGCCACAAATATAGTATAATTCTAGAAAAACGAGGAACAACTATGCCTCGTTATGTGTTAATGAAGATATGGATCTTTGTTTAGCAGAATAAAATGATGCTATGATTAACAAATGGGAGTCTATCTGCGTCTAGTCAGTAGAGGGTAGATTATAAAAATCACTCGTTTGGTTAACAAAAACTAAATAAACGGATTTGAATTAATCTTTTGCCTACAAATAGCATCATAGAGATAAAGAACAACATTCATATTCAATAAATACGAATAGTCATGAAAAAGATAATACTCATATTTGCTCTTTTGGTAGCCAGTGCTACTATTAGCAATACACTGCAAGCTCAGCACATCAATGTGAATATTAATATCGGTTCGCAACCAGCATGGGGACCTGTAGGCTACGACTATGTAGATTACTACTATATGCCAAACATTGATGTATATTATATAGTCAATTCGCACATGTATGTATATCCCGAACGAGGACGATGGGTAACAGCACGTTACCTTCCATATAGATATAGGAACTATGATCTTTATGGGATGTACAAAGTAGTGCTAGTAGGTGGTCCACACAATCCTTGGATACACAATAGCAGACACCATAGAGACTATGGCAGATATAGAAACTATAGAGGTCAAACTGTCATTAGAGATAGTAGAGATCACAGATATAGAGATAGTAGAAGAAATACAGCTGTATGGTATAGAGAGTCTCCAAGCCCCAATAGAGTTCGTTCTGACAGGTCTGATCGTTATTACGATACTCGTCCAAATGAGTCTAGTAGAGATAAAGATAGAAACTCAGATAGAGGAAGAAATAACAACGTTCGCCCAAGTACCTCTTCGAGAGAAAGAGACAGTAGCGTGAGTGGAAGAAACTCACGAGATCAAAATTCATCTCGTAATAACTCTTCGAGAGAAAGCTCAGGCAGAAGTAGTAGATCATCTACTAGTGCCGATTTCAAGACAGTAAGGAGTAGTGATAGAAGATAAATAAATTTTAACTGGTGATTAGGAACAAAGGTATTCTTTAGAAGCAGTCGATTAGGTTTGGTTACACAAAAATCGACTGCTTCATTTACAACACAAATTTTAACTCAAAAATGCGAACAAAACTATATATCCTTCTCTGTCTTATATTCATTTCAAAAATTCTTAATGCAACTGTCCCCATTAACGATACTATTATTCTAAATACAAAGCATATAGAAGGTAGATGGATACATAAGCCAGAGAATAAAGCGGAAGCAGATATCTATATATTTAGATCAGATTATACTTTTCACAAAGCAAGTGATAGTGGCGATCTCCTGTTCTTCAATGTGGCAGGTAAGTATAAATTATCTAACGATTCTATCACGATCTTCTACCAAGATTTTAGTAAAGGGATCAACACCAAAGCAAAAGTTCGAAAGATGTATTTGCAAGTCATTGCTTTATCAGATGAGGAGTTAAATATAAATAAGACTGAAAATAGACAGACTGGTTTTATTCGTTTAAAACGCAAAAAAAATCAATAAATTTTGTATCTTCATTCTATCGATCACTTTTTTACAAACACCGAGAATTAAAAACTATTATGAATTTTTTAGCACACGCCTACCTTTCATTTGATGACACCGATCTCATTGTAGGAAATCTAATTGCAGATATGGTGAAAGGAAGACAGATTGAAAAACTGCCTTTAGAAATCCAACAAGGTATTTGGCTACATAGGCAAATTGACACTTTTACTGACAGACATCCTGTAGTAAAGGAGGCTAAGAAGTGCTTTGATGAAACTGCTGGTAGATACAATGGATCATTTTTGGATGTAGCTTACGATCACTTCTTAGGCAAATCGGAGAAATATGAGCCACAAGGAGGATGGGAAGAGTTTGCACAAAGATGTTACAAAGCTATAGAAAATCGAGCATCAGTTCTGCCCTCACCTTTCATTAGTATGTTTTTGTATATGAAAAGTGAAAATTGGCTACTCAACTACAAAGACAAATGGCTGATAGAAAGAAGCTTTGAAAGGTTACAAAACAGAGCTGAATACATACAAAAAGAGATTCCTGTTTATCAAGATTTCGAAAAACATTACGATCTCATCAGTGATAGTTTTGACCAGTTTTTCCCTGATCTAGTAGATTTTGTGAAAAATAGAGAGGCTGAATAATTTAATTTTCATACATTTGCATTCTGTCTAACTAAAATTTTATCCGATGTAATTAAAACCCCACAACTACATTTTGGGTTTTATTCAATTTAAAGATTGAAGTATTACAATGCAATCCATGCATTGTGTCGGATATTTCTATACAATATTATTTACATAGGTAGCTATCATCTTCCAAGATGGTTGTTATGTTATGACTGTATATTCATTTTCTGAGTAGAACCCATTCATATTATTAGGTTTAACAATATAAATGGAATTCAATTATGAGTTTACAAATAAAACAATTAAGCTACGAGCACCAAAATAGAGAAATACTCTTTCAAGACATCTCATTCAATTTAGAAACGGGGCAAAAAGCAACGCTTATAGGAAACAATGGAGTTGGAAAATCAACCTTATTGAAAATCTTGGCAAAGCAACTAGAACCAAAATCGGGGATTTTCAGAACTTCTTCTGCTCCCTATTTTGTACCACAACACTTTGGACAATATGATGAGATGACAATTTATGAGGCTCTCAATATTTCGAATAAAGTGAATGCCTTGCACCAGATATTGGCAGGAAATACTGATATAAAACATTTTGAATTGCTTGCCGATGATTGGGAAATAGAAGACAAAGCAATGAAAGCATTGGCAAATTGGCAGATAGATTACTTGCAACCAACTACTCTTTTGGGAAATTTGAGTGGAGGAGAAAAAACAAAAGTTTTCTTGGCAGGCATAGAGTTACATCAACCTGATATCATATTGATGGATGAGCCTAGCAATCACCTAGACTATAAGAGTAGAGAGCAACTTTGTCAACTTATTCAAAATGTCTCGGCAACCATATTGTTAGTTTCACATGACAAAACAATATTAAACCTCGTCGCACATACTTTTGAGTTAAGCCGATTTGGGATAAAATACTACTCTGGCAATTATGCTTTCTATGAAGAGCTAAAAGAAATAGAAACACAATCGATTATAGCTCAACTAGAAGATAAGGAAAAAGAACTGCGAACTGCTAAAAAGACAAAGCAAGAAATGGCTGAACGTCGACAAAAACTAGATGCTAGAGGACGAGACAGAGGGATCAAAAAAGGATTAGGGAAGATGGCTCTCAATATTTTACAAGATAGAGCCGAGAAAACGACGACTAAACTACATGATACCCATAGTGATAAGATTCATACTATAGTGAATGATATTTCGGAGATGGAAAGTCACATGGATAAAAGTAAACAAATGAAAGTCAATTT
>JASLEN010000275.1 GCA_030151105.1 Dysgonomonas sp. | reverse complement strand
TAGCAATAAAATTTGAGAATATTTCGAAACAATACCGTTTGGGTGTTGTTGGAACAGGAACCATTAGTCACGACTTGAACAGATGGTGGCATCTTGTACGTGGTAAGGAAGACCCCTATTTGCAAGTAGGACAAGTAAATGATCGTTCTGCTAAGGCTACAAGCGACTATGTATGGGCTCTGAGAGATATTAACTTTGAGGTAAAACAAGGCGATGTGGTAGGCATCATTGGAAAGAATGGTGCTGGAAAATCGACCCTTCTCAAAATACTTTCGAGAGTAACCTCGCCTACTACTGGAGCCATAAAAGCAAAAGGGAGAATAGCTTCTCTCTTGGAAGTGGGCACAGGCTTTCACCCCGAATTGACGGGTAGAGAAAACATCTACATGAATGGAGCAATTATGGGGATGACCAAGTCCGAAATCTCACGCAAACTAGACGAAATCGTTGATTTTGCAGGAGTGGAAATGTATATAGACACACCTGCCAAGAGATACTCTTCGGGGATGACTGTACGCCTAGGATTTGCCATCGCAGCCCATCTAGAGCCCGAAATTCTAGTGGTGGACGAAGTGCTTGCCGTTGGTGATGCCGAATTCCAAAAGAAAGCCATCGGCAAGATGCAAGATGTATCCAAAGGTGAAGGAAGAACTGTGCTGTTTGTGAGCCATCAATTAAATAGTATAAGTCGCCTATGCAATAATTGTGTGCTACTATCAAATGGGACTATAAACATGTATAATACAACAGATAAAGTTCTAGCAGCATATTTGAAAACACACTATGAACAATCGGCTTCTCCTATTTGGGTAAATAAAAACAAACAAAACTATGATGAATATTTCACTTTAAAAGAATTCTCAATAGTAGATAGCAATGGACATGTGCTAGACAGTGGAATCACTTCCAATAATCAACAAGTTTATATTAAATTTGAATTCGATATAGATACACTATATCAACAAGCATTATGTGTCGGCTTCTTCCTATACAATTCAAAAGAACAATTAATTTTCAGATCTAGTGAAACAGATTGTGATCAAACTAAAAAGCTCACATTCAACAAAGGAAAGAATATTATTTATGCTAAAATTCCAACAAGGATACTAAATGAAGACACCTATATAGTAAAACCAAGTGTTAGTTTATATAGCCAAAAATGGATTTTAAACGCAGAACAATCAGTACCCTATATTTCCTTTACTATCAAAGGTGGGCTCAGTGATTCTCCATATTGGCAAGATAATAGAGGAGGCGTAATCGCTCCAGTTATCAACTATACGAAAGAGTTAGATCTCTGATGTATGATCAAGCTTATCAATGTTTTAAACTTTTACAAAAACAATGAAAATCACCCACATTAATACTCTAGACCGTGGTGGAGCTGCAAAAGCTTGTACACTTATCCACAAAGCACTACTTGGGCAAGGAGTAGAGTCTAAGATGCTCATTCTTAACCCAACCAAGAGTGAGAAAGAAATGTATGTATTCAATTATTGGAATAATACAAGGGGTAGATTTCATGCTCTAAAAAAAGGAATTGACATGATGTTGTACGACAGAAAGCTTAGACATCGCTCTCAAACGCTTCCGCCCTATAACGGAATGTTTACATTTCCAACCACAATCTATGATATTACAGAGAATGAGCATTATCAATCGGCTGATATCGTTCAATTAAATTGGACTTCAGGTTTTTTGAATGAGCAAACTTTTTTCGACAAAAACAAAAAGCCAATTGTATGGAGAATGGCGGATCTATACATCACGGGGGCTGGTTTTCATTATGGGCTCGATACTCCAACTGACAGTTTTCGGACATACTTGCAGGAAAATATTAACATTAGGAATAAAGCACTAAATACTACAAATTTAGATCTTACAATTGTTCCAATATCTTCCTGGGTGGAGGCAAAGGCTAATGAGAGCAATTTGACGAAAAGATTCCCAAAAAAGCTAATCAGTTGTGGAGTAGATACAGACATCTATAAACCCTATGATTCCAAATTGGTGAGAACTCTCTTAGGATTGCCTCTCAATAAAAAAATTATATTATTTGGAGCAGATAGTCTCTCCGATAAACGAAAGGGAATAACATTATTACTAGAGGCACTAAATATGATTAACCTTTCGCAGATACAACTTGTATCATTTGGAGGTCATCCGATTAAGAGCGACCTTAACATCATAAATTTGGGCTATATAAACGATGAAAAATTGCTTGCAATGTTGTATTCAGCTGCTGACCTATACATTACTCCTGCAATGGAAGAAGCCTTTGGTCAGACGTCCATTGAGGCTCAGGCTTGTGGAGCGACACTTATAACTTTTCCTACAGGAGGAGGGATTGACATTTTGGAAGGCAACAAACAACTAGGAGAAATAGCACAAAACGTTGATGCGGCAAGCCTAAAAGACTCTATACAAGTAGTTCTGAATACAACTTATGATAAACAATATATTGTAGAATCTACAATAAAAAGATTTGATATTAATCAAAAAGCTAAAGAATACATCGAACTCTATAAATCCATTCTCAACAAATGAAAATCTCCATCATCACCATCAACTACAACAATGCTGAAGGTCTGGAAAAGACCATCAAAAGTGTTATTGAGCAATCATATTCGAACTTCGAATACATTGTTATAGATGGTAACTCTACTGATGGAAGTGTGGATATCATAAAAAAGTATGCCGACAAAATATCCTATTGGATAAGTGAGCCAGACAAAGGAGTCTATAATGCGATGAATAAAGCTATAAAAAAAGCACAAGGAGAGTACCTCAACTTTATGAATTCAGGAGATTATTTTGTCGATAATGATGTGTTGAAAAATATTTTTGAGAATAAAAATTACACAACACCAATTCTTCGTGGTAACTTTATCTCAGACTATGGTACACATCAAGTAGAACGAAATAATTTAGGCAATAGAGACATCACAATATATGATTTATATACACAATCTCTTTGCCACCAAGCTGTATTTCTGAACAAAGAGCTTTTCAATAAATATGGCTATTACAACGAAAATTTGAGATTGGTAGCAGATTGGGAACATAACCTAAGAGCAATTCTTGCAGGCGAAGAGACTCTACATTTTGACACTAAAATAGCTGTTTATGATATGAATGGTATGAGTAGCAATGAAGAGCTAGCTAACAAAGAGCGTCAATTAGTTATAGAAGCAGTAATCCCTAATGCTATCCGCACTGATTATGCAAAGCTTTTCGACCTAGAAAAGAAAGTTGATTTCTCCCAGCATTATTATATTACAAATTTTGTGATGGCACATCGTTTTCCTAGACTTTGCCTGAGAGTTTTACATAAAATATACGCTATTCTCAAACTTTGATTTTATGCAAACTCAACCACTTGTTTCCATCGTCATACCTATGTTCAATTCGGAGAAATACATTGAACAAACAATAGAGAGTGTTGTACAACAACAATACTCTAATTGGGAACTCATCATTGTAGATGATGGTTCATCAGATGGTTCGTGGGAGATA
>JASLEN010000215.1 GCA_030151105.1 Dysgonomonas sp. | reverse complement strand
TGAATAGTGAGGTCCTCCAATAAAGGAAACATCAAATTTTTTCTCTTCTTTTTCTTTATTCGATTCGTCAAAGTATGCTTTAATCTTTTGGAAAATATTTCTCTTCGATTCTCCAATTGTATCAGATTCTATTTTTAATGAGTCTGACCTCAAGTTTGTTGTTGATAAGCTATCAATGGTTTGCGCCTTCAACATAGGCGTTCCCAACACTATTAGTAACCCTATGGCTACTCTAGTCATGTTTTTTAACATAAAAACTATTTTAGTAATAATACATATTTATTACCCTGATGAATATATAAAAATACGAAGAATATCCAGAATAATGTTCTGACAGCCCTCTTTTTTATAATTCAAAAGTTAATATTAGTGATATTAACAAGATAGCGAACAAAAAGTTTAACACTTCATGTTCGCTATCTTGTATCTAAAAAAAGGTAATTATTATACTCTCAATGCTCCTATCAAGTCTTTTATATTTGAAATATTATTGTCCTCTAAATATTGTTTTATCCCCAACACGACCTTTTCAGAAATTGTGGGATCAATAAAATTGTGTGTTCCTATTTGTATCGCAGTAGAACCAGCAAGGATAAATTCAATGGCATCTTGCCAAGATGAAATTCCTCCCATTCCTATTACAGGGATTTTTACAGCATTATACACTTGCCACACCATACGGAGCGCCACAGGTTTTACACAAGGACCAGATAATCCTCCTGTTATAGTAGATAAAACTGGTTTCTGAGATCTAATATCTACAGCCATTCCTAGAAGTGTATTGATCAGCGAAACCGAATCGGCTCCCTCTGCTTCTACAGAACGTGCAATTTCGGTAATATCCGTCACATTGGGCGAAAGCTTTACAATCATACTTTTATCCCAAACCTTGCGGACTGCTCTCGTAACTTCGCCTGCCGACTTAGTACATGTTCCAAATGCCATTCCACCTTCTTTTACATTGGGACATGAAATATTTAATTCAATAGCAGCTACATTAGTTAATCCAACCAGTTTTTCTGTGCATGCTACATAATCATCAATAGTTGACCCTGATACGTTAACCACAATTCTTGTTTCATAGTCTTTTATTCTGGGATAAATATCAGAAACAAAATAGTCAACTCCCTTATTTTGTAATCCTACAGCGTTCAACATTCCCATAGGTGTCTCCGCCATACGTGGATAGTCATTTCCTTCTCGCGCTGTGATGGTGGTTCCTTTTACACAGATTCCTCCAAGTTTTGACAAATCTAAAAAGTCTGCATATTCTTCTCCAAAACCAAATGTACCAGAGGCTGTCATCACTGGGTTTTTCAATTCTAACCTGCCAATGTTTACTTTCAATTTTTCCATGTCAAATCTTTTATATTAAATACAGGTCCTTCTGTACATACACACACATTTCCCTTCACTGTTTTTTCTACACAACAGAGGCATGCTCCAAATCCGCAAGCCATCATATTCTCTAGCGAAACTTCACAGTCTATATTGTTTACATGAGCATAATTTGCAATTGCTTGCATCATAGGCTTAGGTCCACATGTATAAATAGAGCCCAAATCTGTATTATTAAGGATAGAATGATTGGTTACATAGCCTTTTTCGCCATGAGTTCCATCTTCTGTAGTAGTATATACCTTTCCATATTTAGCAAACTCATCCAATTGCAATAAGTCTTTTTGCGATCGAGCACCCAAAAGAAAATTAATTATATAGCCTTGCTTTTTAAGTTCAGACCCAAGAAAAAGCATTGGAGCAATTCCGACTCCACCACCTACAAGCAAAACGGCTTTGTTTTTATCTTTGGGTTCTGAAAAAGTATTACCCAATGGAAGCAAAAGATTGACAATATCACCTTTTAGATATTGTCCCATTGCACGTGTGCCATCTCCAATCATTTGCACAAGCAAAAGAAGTTCGTTAGACGATTTATCTACAAAATTTACTGAGATAGGACGACGTAAATAAGTGGTTGCTGAATTGTCAACTCGCACTTGTACAAATTGACCCGGCTGCATTTCTGGTAATCTACTTTGGTCTGTAGTTGTTAGTTTTATCAAACAATAGTTATTACTGAGTGTAGTATTTTCTGTAACAACCAAATCAAGCATTTTATTCATCTACAATAATACTTATATATTGATTTTTCTAGAATAGTTTATCAACAAACAAAGGTAGTAAAATAAAGAGATTTTTAGAACCATAATATCCTAAGTTCAAAAAATGGACTAGATTTTAGATTTACTCCGAACAAATAATTTACAATTCATTGTTTACATTTGTAAACCGTGCGTTAATTTAATCACAACCCTTTATTATCAGGATTAAATGCTTGGAAGGTATTGTCTGAATAATAGATAATTACCTTACTTATTTTCTTTTCTGTAATGGGAATAATAGGTAATGGCATCTCTTCTTTAGTGGTTGGATTTATTACATCTGAATTATTAATATCAGAGCTTGCATTAGCCCTTGTTAAAACAGCGGCTCCCTCTACTGCATTCATTTCAGACTTCTCTTCTCTCTCATTAGAGAACAAATCTAATGATTGGTTGCTAGAAGTTGACATTTCTTTCTCTGTAGGCTCCAAAACATCACTCTTACGCATCTCGCCCTTACCAGAGAGCAACCAGTCTGCATTTATATAGTTCATAGTATCTAATATGCGAATCACAACATCCAAACTAGGATTATTACGCCCATTTAGTATATGAGAAATAACAGCCCTACCCACATTCAATTTGTCAGCAAATAAGGATGGTGTAAGCCTCTCAGCTTCCATAATCTGTATAATACGTTCTTTCATATTAGTTTATGCCTTTAAATAAGAGATATAGAAATGTAACAATACATATGTATAGTGGACACTCTATCTTTAAATACAAATGTAAACATTCAAAAGTTTTCATCAAAATTATTCCCGTTTACATTTGTTTCTTTAGAGCTATTAGCAAAAATACTTTTGTATATTAAACATGTATACCAGATAGTAATTATAGCTAATCATAGATTAATATATAGTTACTAACTATATGGTTTATAGTATATAAAATAATATTTTTAACACTATAAATAGTACATTTCTTTAAAATGAGCTGAAATGTTTTTTATATTTAGATTACAGCTTTACATATTAAATATAAAACACTAGTTATAAATATATTATATGCAAATAAAAACAGAATGTTAAAATAATAAAACGACATAACATATGTATATAAGTTAAATGTAAACAACCAGCCAATATGTTTACAAAGTTAGATATAATGAGATAAATAGAGTAACACATCTGTAAATTATGCTATTTTATCCACTCTTTACATTTGTTTCGATAACCTTTGAGTACATTTGTAAATGCATATGTAAAATATAGAAATACCTATCTTTAATATTTAAGAAGTATCTTTACTTAAGAAAATGTATGTTTTACCCAATTTGCATTTTGAGATGCAAATGAAATACGAAACTGATTTATGAAAAAAATCTATTTAATTATCCTTTTATCTTTACTCGCTCAAAATCGGATATTTTCGTGCACCAATCTATTGGTCGGAAAAAAAGCCAGTACAGATGGTTCGACAATGATCACCTATTCTGCCGATTCTTATAATTTATTTGGCGAGTTGTACCATTTTCCAGCAGCAAAATATCCAGCAGGAGCAAAACTAAAAGTTTATGATTGGGACTCTGGAAAATATCTTGGAGAGATTGATCAAGTAAGAGAAACTTACAATGTGATTGGCAATATGAACGAGCATCAGTTGGCAATTGCTGAAACAACTTTTGGAGGGAGACCTGAATTAGAAAATCCCGAAGGTATTGTTGATTATGGAAGCCTAATTTACATCACACTTCAACGTGCCAAAACAGCAAGAGAAGCAATCAAAGTGATGACCGAATTGGTTGACAAATATGGCTTCTTTAGTGGTGGAGAATCATTTTCGATAGCTGACCCAAACGAAGTATGGGTTATGGAGATGATTGGTAAAGGAAGAGGAGTTAAAGGATCTGCTTGGGTAGCCATTCGCATTCCTGATGATTGTATATCAGCACACGCTAATCAAGCTCGTATCCAGCAGTTTCCGTTAAATGATCCAGAAAATTGTATGTATGCAAAAGATGTTATTTCATTTGCTAAAGAAAAAGGCTATTATAAGGGAAAAGATGAGGATTTCAGCTTTGCTCAAGCCTATGCCCCAGCCGATTTTGGAGCTTTGAGATTCTGTGAAGCTCGTGTTTGGAGTTTCTTCAACAGATATAATAATGAGATGGATAAATATCTTCCATACGCCAAAGGTGAAGTTAAAGATACGCCAATGCCATTATATATTAAGGCAACTCAAAAGTTATCTTTAAGTGATTTGAAACAGATGATGCGTGATCACTATGAAGGTACAGCTTTGGATTGGAGATTTGATGTGGGTGCAGGTGCGTATGAATCACCTTATCGTTTTGCTCCTCTTACTTGGGAAGTAGATGGCGAACAATATTGCAACGAACGTCCTATTGCAACTCAGCAAACTGCATTTACCTTTGTAGCGCAAATGCGCTCGTGGCTGCCTAATACAGTTGGAGGTATTCTATGGTTTGGTATGGACGATGCTGGACAAACTGTATATACACCAATGTACACTGCTATGACAGATACTCCAGAATGCTTTAAAGTAGGAAATGGTAATTTGTTTGAGTTCTCATGGACATCAAGTTTCTGGATTCACAATTGGGTAGCCAATATGGTTTATTACAGATACAACCAAATGCATCCAGATGTAGTGAAAGTGCAAAAAGAATTGGAAGAAAAATTCCAAGCTCAAACAGAAGACACTGACAAAAAAGCATTAGCTTTGTTGGCTCAATCACAAGAAAAGGCTGTTGAGTTTTTGACGGATTATAGTAAAGAGCAAGCACAATATGCTTTTGACAGATGGAAAAAACTTGGAGAATTTTTAATGATTAAATATATGGACGGAATAGTTCGTAAGGAAACCAATGGAGTTTTTGAAAAAAATGAATTTGGTAATCCTGCGTCACCAGCTCGCCCAGGATATTCTAAAGATTTTTATAAAAAAGTAATTAAAGAAACAGGCGACAAATACAAAGTTGTAGAATAAAAATCGCCAAATGTATAGATGAACAAAGGACTGAAATATTGTATATTATTGACTATTGCAATTGCAGTATTATTTGTTCTTAATCTGTTTTGGGGATCAATTAATATTCCTGCAACAGTTGTTCTAGACATATTGATGGGCAGAACAGTTGAGAAACAAGCGTGGGCACACATCATCATAGATTCTCGACTTCCGCAAGCCATCACAGCATTATTTACCGGAGCAGCCCTAGCTGTCTCCGGTTTATTGCTTCAAACAACCTTTAGAAACCCTTTGGCAGATTCTGGAATATTGGGAATAAGCGCTGGGGCAAACTTAGGTGTAGCAATTATAGTTTTGCTTTTGGGAAGCAATATTGGTATAGCTGGTGAGTTTAGTTTATCATATTCCATGTCCATAGTGTTGGGAGCATTTCTAGGAGCCTCACTTATTTTGGGTATAATTATGGGATTTGCCTCGGTTGTGAAAAATTCAATCATGCTGCTCATTATTGGAATAATGGTTGGATATTTAACTTCATCAGTTATCACTTTACTCAAATTTTGGAGCACGAGTGAAGATGCATATTCATATATGCTTTGGGGAATGGGCAATTTTTCGAGTGTATCATTAGAGCAATTACCCTTCTATATAGCAATTATTTTAATCGGAATTATTTTAGCAATTGCCCTTATCAAACCTCTTAATGCACTTCTTTTAGGTGAACGATATGCAGCTAATCTAGGAGTAAATATCAAAGCCACAAGATGGCTTCTTCTACTTTGTGCTGGATTATTAACAGCCATTACCTGTGCCTACTGCGGCCCTATCGCATTCATTGGATTAGCCGTACCGCATATGACCCGATTGGTATTGGGCACATCAAATCACAAATCCTTATTGCCCACAACTATTTTGATGGGTGCAGTGATTGCTCTCATTTGCAACTTAGTTAGTGTATCTCCAAACGATTCTGTAATTCTACCATTGAATGCAGTCACTCCAATATTTGGTGCACCTGTTATAATATATGTAATCATCAATCAAAAGAAGATTCAATACTTTAATTAAAGAGAAATTTGCTGATGAAATCGAATATTATCATAAAAGGTGAACAAGTTAGTATAGGTTATATAAAATCTAAACAGCATCAGATATTATATAAAAAACTTAATTTCGAACTAATTGAAGGAGAGTTAGTATGCCTAATAGGAGCCAATGGGGCTGGTAAATCAACCCTACTTAGATCTATCTGTAGGATGCAACCCTACTTAGATGGGAAAATATCCATCCATTCAAAAAGTTTAGAAGAATATAGAGATAGAGATCTTTCGCTCTTAATAGGTCTCGTACTTACTGACAAAACAGCATCAGGAGGTTTTACAGTAAGAGAAGTCGTTGAATTAGGAAGATATCCATACACAGGTTTCTTTGGACAATTGAGCAATGAAGATGCTGCTATTGTACAACATTCGATAGAATCGGTAGGAATCGCACATAAAGCAGATTCTTACTTAGCAGATTTATCTGATGGGGAACGACAAAAAGTTATGATTGCCAAAGCACTAAGTCAAGAGTGTCCTATCATAATCCTCGATGAACCCACAGCTTTTCTTGATATTGAGAGCAGAATTGAGATAATGAATCTCTTACATAAACTGGCACATGATCAAAATAAAACAATCTTACTATCAACACATGATATAGATCTGGCATTTCTTTTATCTGATAAACTATGGATGCTTTCCAAAGAGGCTGGATTAATAACAGGAGTAACCGAAGATATAATTCTATCTGGAAAGATTGATCAGTTTTTCAACAGTAAAAATATCACATTTAACAAATATTCAGGCACTTTCTACCCTATCCGTTCTAGTGAAAATAAAGTCTATATAGATGCTGAAAACGAATTTCTATTCTGGACAATAAACCTATTATTACGTCTAGGATTTGATTATACAACAAATAAAGAAGATGCTGAATTTGTGATAACTGTAAGAAGTTCACACTCAATTTTTGTTACACACACAGATGAAAGTTTGGAATTTACGAACTTCAAAGATTTAGCTTATTATCTTCGCTAAAAACCTATTTCATCGACGTTTTCTCGCCATATCCAATCTCAGAAAGATAAATAGAAGTATAGAAAAGCCCCAAAGAGATGACCCTCCATAACTGAAAAAAGGAAGAGGTATTCCAATTACTGGAGTCAAACCTATCACCATCCCTACATTGATACAGACATGGAAAAATAATATACTGGCGACAGAATAACCATATATTCGAGCAAAAGCTGTTTTTTGTTGCTCCGCCAAAATCATCAACCGAACAATAAGAATACCAAACATAATAAGAACAAAAACTGTTCCTACAAAACCTTGTTCTTCACCTACTGTACAGAAAATAAAGTCAGTATCTTGTTCTGGAACATATTTCAATTTTGTTTGTGTTCCATTCAAAAATCCTTTTCCGAAGACTCCTCCAGAGCCAATCGCTATTTTTGATTGATTCACATTATATCCTGCACCTAGAGCATCCTCTTCCATACCCAAAGTCACCTTAATACGTTGTTGTTGGTGAGGTTGTAATACGTCAGAGAAAATATAATCGATAGAGTTTACATAAGCAATGCTACAAATACCAAATAATGCGACAAATAGATAAGTTTTATTCCAACGCCTTATAGCTACATAGAGCAAATAAATAATAAGAGAAGCAAGTATAATAATTCCAACCAAACCCCAATTAATAACTATTAAGTATTTGTCTATTAGATAAGCACCTATCAATAACGTAAAACCTGAAAAACCTATATTGCGAGCAACTTTATTATCTCGAGAATAATTTATGACCATCACTATACTTAATATAAAGACAATCATAATTGAAATAAACTCTCCCATCGAGATATCGTATCCTAAATCTATTTCAGAATATTTGAGTCCAAAGACAAATAATACAACCGCCGTTGCTGCAAAAACTAAAATTCCTCCAGGAAGTCCTTCTCTATATAACATCAATACAAAGGCTGTATAAACGAGTGCAGATCCTGTCTCATTTTGCAGAATGATAAGTACAAAAGGAACAAAGATAAGACAAGCAACCGTCAACAATGATTTGGGGCTCATCAATTTAAAATTGTATGAACTCATATACTTCGCTAAAGCTAAAGCAACTCCAAACTTTGCAAATTCAGCAGGTTGCAACCTAATACTATTTGTTATTACTAACCACGATCGAGATCCTTTAATATCTGGAGCTACAATTATAGTAATGATTAATAGCAATATAAGCGCAGCATATATATAATATCCCAGAATATCGTACAAATTAGAATCCAACTTGAGCAATACAAAACCAATAATAAGAGAAGAACCAATCCAAACCAACTGCATACCTGCACGTCCTGAAAGGTCGTACATACTTACAGCATGTTCGTACTCATAGCTAGCGCCATATATACTTATCCATCCGCAAAAGACTAAGACAATATAAATCAATATAATAGTCCAATCTACCGTCTTTAGAATGCTTTCTTCTCCTCTTGCTTGATACATTATTCTTGAATTCTATTTTCCACTTTAGGTTCTACCTTGACAGTTTTTTGCTTATAAAAAGTAGATGGCATTAACTGAGCATTCATCATATTTTGCTCAATCCATTTATCGGCATCAGGAATCTCTCTACGCAAATATTTCTGAAGCATCAAACGACCGATTGGCACACCAAAAGTAGCACCAAATCCCGCATTCTCGACAATAACAAAAATAGCAACTTTAGGATTTTCTACAGGTGCAAAGCCCATCCACATGGAATGGTCTTTTCCATGTGGATTTTCTGCGGTTCCAGTCTTTCCGCCAACTGTAGAATAAGGCAATAAATTAGCTCTTCGTGAAGTTCCACTTGTCACAGACATTTCCATCCCTTCCGCTACAATATCAAACCACTGCCTATCTATAGTTGTGTAATTCTTCTCAGTAAACTTTTTATCTAATGGTATATCTTGAATTTCTTTTACAATATGCGGAGTGTAATAATATCCTCTATTAGCAACTGTAGCCGCAAAATTAGCCATTTGTATCGGAGTTACTAAGATTTCTCCTTGTCCAATAGCAGTTGAAATAATATTGGCTGCTTTCCAGTTTGGAGTTTTATGTGCTTTAGTATAAAACTCACTATTTGGGATAAATCCTCTACCTTCGTAAGGTATATCCACCCCCAAACGATAGCCAAAGCCCATCGAAACCATATGATCTTTCCAAACATCAAATGCCTCATTTACATCTTTATACTTAGTTCTATTGGATAACATATTTGTCAATCCGTAAGGGAAATAAGCATTACAAGACGTAGCTATTGCTGGTATAATTGAAACAGGAGAAGCATGAGTATGACATTTGGGTTTCCCTCCAAGTGGAATATATCCATGAGCACAAGGATAACGAACTTCTGGAGTAACTGCACCTTCATGTAAAAACACCAAACCTTGCGCTACTTTATAAGTAGATCCTGGAGGATAAGCAGCCTGAGTTGCTCGATTAAATAGAGGTTTTAAAGGATTTTTCTCTAATTCTGCAAAGTTTTTTCCATAGTCTCTACCTAACAACAATGACGGGTCGTAAGATGGAGCACTAACAAGAGCAAGAATCTCGCCGCTTGATGGTTCTATCATGACAATACAACCTATCTTATTCTGCATCAACTGTTCTCCATAAGCTTGCAGTTCAGCATCAAGTGAAAGCTTTATATTTTTACCAGAAATAGCCTTTTTGTCGAGCTTTCCCTCCTCATATTTTCCTTTTATTCGTCCATGCGCATCTCGGAGAAGAACCTCAGTACCTTTCTCCCCTCTTAAATAATTCTCGTAAGAAGCTTCAATTCCTGATTTCCCTCCATAGTCACCTCTCTTATAAAATGTGTCTGCTTCTATTTCGGCTCCATTTAATTCTGCCACATAGCCTAGCAACAAACCTGCATTATGATGATTATACTGCCTCAAAAAACGTTTTTGAAGAGAGAAACCTGGAAACTGATATAATTTTTCTTGTAAAACAGCTGCTTCTTCTACACTCAATTGAGTCAAAAGTGTTTGCAGAGTATATACAGAATAGCTAGGATTAGCCTTCCCGCTAGGTAAAAATTTTATGCTTTGCAATTTTCCCTTAAAATCCTCTACTGTCATACCAATAGTATTACAGAAATCTAAGGTATCAAATGGAAGTACCTCTCTAGGAATGAATAGAATATCATAAGTTGGCTGATTGGTAACTAATAATTCTCCATTTCGGTCTGTAATAATTCCCCTTTGCGGATAAACAGTTTTATTTAGGAAAGCATTTCCAGCTGCTGATTCTTTATAGTCGGTACTAACCACCTGCAAATTAAAGAGCTGCAAAATATAGATTAGCACTATAGAAACTACAATGCCAACCAATATATATATTCTCTTATCTGAGTTTAAATCTTTCGCCACGATGAGTTTTTCTTATTTGTCCCAAAGCCTTCAAATCCAAAAATGAGAAGCGTTGCAACAGTTGTCGAACATAACACTCTCAATAGCATTAGCTTTATATTTACATAAGAAAATGCTTCTAAGGAAACCAAAGCAATCATATGTATCAAAACCAATGTGAATGCATATTTCATAAATGGGGCTATACCTACACTAGAAATCGAAGGTTCATCATCCGCATAATCTTCGGCAATAAAAAACACACTCATTATTGGCTTTCTCAGAAAAGCGACTAACGTAGTTGCTGCTGCATTAATTCCTGGTGTATTACAAAATATATCGACACTAAATCCTAAAATAAAGCCTAAGATAAGTGTCATATTTTGACTTAAAGAGGCTGGCAGTTTAAGAACAAAGTATATATATATCAATGGTATAGCAAAGCTAAAAAAGGATATGCTATTGAGCACTATTACTTGTAATAAAACAAGCAATATAAATAATAGAACATATCGAATAAAACTAATTCTTAGCATTTCTTACTTGTTTTTCTAATTCTCGTTTCTCATTCAAATGCCCTCTATTAATGACTAGCACATTTTTAAGAGCATGAAAATCTGTCGACAATTTAATTGTTAGTGTGTATTGATTCACATCAGTTTGCAGATCAATATTTTCAACAGTACCTACCATCACACCATTAGGGAATACATCTGAATAACCACTAGTTACCACAGTATCACCTACTGCAACTTGCTCATGACTAGGGTATTCTCTAATAGTTGCATATCTAGGATTTCTTTCAATCCATTCCAAAGGTCCAAAAGCATTAGACTTTGTCAATTTACAGCTAAATTTACTATCTGAATTGAGTAAAGATTGAATTACTGCAAAATTATTATGAACAGCTCGCACTTCACCAACTACTCCGTCATGAGAAACAACTCCCATTCCTACTGCAACACCATCATTTCGTCCTTTATTTATAGTAATAAAGTTTTGAGTCTGAGAAACACTATTGTTTATTACTCGTGCGGGAATATAATCATCTTCACGCTCATTATCTTTTCCGAGAAAAGCAATTGTTTTTAGTGAATCTTTTTCTAGTTCAAATATATGATTCTCTAAGATTTCAATTCGTGCACTCAATTCACCTGTTTTTTTCAATAGCTCCATATTGTCACTTCGCAATCCAAAATAGGAAGTAACACTTGCTGATGTCGCATACACGTTTCCTGATATTTCGTTCGAAGAATTTAGAAAAACACTTCTTTGGTACGAATTATGAGAAAGTATAAAATAAAAACAAACTACCTCTAAGAATATAAAAACAAACCAATAGGTGTTTCTAATTAAGAAGTTAAGTAAATTGTGCATATTGTTGTCTAACGATTATTAAGTTAGCGGAATATTGTCATTAGGTCAAGTATAAAGTTCACAGCTTGTTATATATCTAAAATAAAGTTATTGGAACTTACGACTATTAATTAGAGCAAAAGCTTAGCAATTATATAAAACAAACTGCTAAGCTTAAAGGCCTATACTGTTTTCTTGTTATTGTATTATCGCATCAAGAAACTAAATTTCTCAATGTTTTTCAGGGCAATTC
>JASLEN010000206.1 GCA_030151105.1 Dysgonomonas sp. | reverse complement strand
CGAAAATGGAGTATCTCCCAATCTAAAGATAAACTCTAAACATATTACTCTAGAGAAGGCAGAAACTTGCATCAAAACAGCATCTGGTTTTGGAGGGTGCAATGCAGCAATTGTTTTGTCAACTACTCAACGAGATATTCTCCAAGAAATAAAAGAGACTCAATTTGTTGAAAAAGAAAAAGTCTCAATCTATAAGGATACGATTACAAAGAATAATGAGACCATTTTTTCGTCCTCATCACCGAATTTTGCCCAATTCATAAGAGGAGCCTACAAAGATGCTGGAGAGCAGAATCAGAAATTCTACAAGATGGACGACCAATGCAAATTGGGATATATGGCTGCATTACATTTATTGAATGGTTATAAATTTTCTCCGCAAGAGATAGGCATCATTTTAGCAAATAAGTCCTCATCTTTGGATACAGATATCAAGCACCAAGCACTTTTGGATGGTGGGGAAATGGCAAGTCCATCTGTCTTTGTTTATACTCTACCGAATATAGTTATGGGCGAAATCTGTATTCGACATAAGATTCAAGGAGAAAATACTTTTTTTGTGACTAATGAATATGACGAAGAAAGTATCAAAAAATATGCACAATTGGCAATGCGAGATACGAATATGAAATATTGCATCTATGGATGGTGCGAATATTTAGACAATGAGTATTTTGCTGAATTAAGATTAATAGAGAAAATAAAATAAAGAAATGGAAGAATTAATTGAAAAACTAAAAGGAGAACTTATTCAAGAATTAAATCTAGAAGAAATGACACCTGCTGATATAGATGCAGATGCTCCATTATTCAACGAGGGGCTAGGATTGGACTCTATAGATGCTCTAGAAATCATCTTGATTTTGGAGAGGAACTATGGTGTAAAAATCGAAAACCCTTCAAATGGCGATGATGTGAAACACATCTTCCGTAGTGTTAGAACACTCGCTGAATACATTACTGAGAATCAAAAGAAATGAATATTTACGTTACAGGAATAGGCGCTATAACAGGCATTGGCATTGATGTTCCAGAAAACCTAGAAGCATTGCGCCAAGGCAAACATGGCATGGGGAAAGTCACACTTTTTTCTACCCATCTGGATGTTCCTGTATCGGAAGTAAAACATAGTAACGAAGCTCTCAAAAAACTTCTAATTCTCCCCTCTAATAAAACTTATTCTCGTACTACCTTGCTGGGAATGATGGCAGCAAAAGAAGCCTTAGAAGATTCTAAAGTAGATATAAAGGCACAGCGAACTGGCTTCATATCATCCACATCGGTAGGAGGAATGGATAGGAGTGAGCATTTCTATGAAGCATTTAAAAACGATTCTGCGAAAGGACGATTGCGAGATATCGTATCCCACGACTGTGGAGATAGTACCGAGCAAATTGCACACTATCTAGGCATTACAAATTTTGTTACCACAATGAGTACAGCCTGTTCATCAGCAGCCAATGCCATTATGTTAGGTGCTAGAATGATTAAAAATGGGTTGCTAGATGTAGCAATAGTAGGTGGAACAGATGCTCTGTGCAAATTTACGCTCAATGGCTTCAACTCACTCATGATTCTTGATAATGAGCATTGCCGACCAATGGACAACACTCGTGCAGGATTGAACTTAGGAGAAGGTGCTGGCTACCTTGTGTTGCAAGCAAAGAAACCAATAAATAAAAAGCCCTATTGCATCCTCTCTGGCTATGCTAACGCTAATGATGCCTATCATCAAACAGCATCTTCACCTGATGGAGAAGGTCCATTTAGAGCAATGAGCCAAGCACTAGAAATGGCTAATATCGAACCTAAACAGATAGACTACCTTTGCCTACATGGTACGGGAACACCCAACAATGATTTATCTGAAAGCAAGGCTATTTTGCGACTTTTTGAGAAAAACATTCCACCTCTTAGTTCTGTAAAATCAATGATAGGACACACACTTGGAGCATCAGGAGGTATAGAAGCCGTGTATTCCGTTTTGTCTTGCCATAGAGGTTTACATTTTCCAAATCTAAACTTCAAAGAGCCAATAGACGAAACAGGTATTATCCCTATTGCACAATGGAAAGAAGGATTAGAAATTAATCATACTCTATCCAATTCTTTTGGTTTCGGAGGAAATGTTTCTTCATTAATTTTTTCATCTATAAGCTCAATATTATGATGAAGACTTGTTACATAAATGCAGCTTACGCCATTCATCCTAATAGTATCCAGATGACAGATGGTGATTACGGTACAATTGAACCAGATTATAAAAACATCATCAAAGATGCTAATCAACGCCGCAGAATGAGCCGTGTGGTGAAAATGGGGGTAGCTGCGGCATTACTTTGCCTCGAACAAAATGAAAATAAGCCCATAGATACAATATTGACTGCCACTGGTTTGGGTTGTTTATCGGATACTGAAAAGTTTATGAATAGCGTGATAGACAATGATGAGAAGTTGCTTAATCCCACTCCTTTCATTCAATCAACATTCAATGTTATAGGTGCACAAATTGCGCTTCTCACCAACAATCATTGCTATAATAATACTTATACCCATCGTGCTCTCTCCTTCGAAAGTGCTCTTCTAGATGCTATGATGTGTATCAATGAGGGACAAGAGAATGTACTTGTAGGAGCATCGGAAGAGAGAACGACCATTAGCCAAAACATAATGCAGAGGCTAGGCATGTTCAAAGATATTGAGCAGGGAGAAGGTTCACAATTCTTTGTTGTAAGCAAAGAACAAAATGACAACTCATTAGCAGAATTATTGGCTCTAAAAACTTTTATTGGACGGAAAGAGAAAACAGAGATAATCAATACGATTAAAACATTTCTCTCCGAAAATAGAATAAATATAAACGAAATCGATTTATTCCTTTCTGGAAAAAATAGCACTCCAAAAGAGGAGATCATATATTCACAGATCGAAAAAGAGTTATTTCCACAAACTGAAGTTCAAACCTTCAAGGATATTTGTGGCGAATACCATACAGCATCTGCATTTGCATTATGGAATCTTTGTACTGACAGACAGAACAAGCATTTTACTTCTGGAAAAACAGCTCTCATCTACAATCAGTTTCAAGGGATCAACCATTCACTAATCCTCATCAAAAGATGCTAGCAGCTGTCATCATAGTAGTCATACTTACAGCAAGCTTTTTTGTATATGCTTCCTACAACATCAATTCGGGAGTATATCTCAAGACATTATGTAAAGCAAATACGAGCAAGAAAGTTGTAGCTCTCACCTTCGATGATGGCCCTGATGCAGAGCAGACAGCCAAGGTTTTGGATGTGCTGTCGGAATTCAATGTCAAAGCCTGCTTTTTTTGTATTGGAAAGAATATAAAGGGCAATGAGTTACTCATAGAACGAATGATAAATGAAGGACATTTGATAGGTAATCATTCCTATAACCACAATTTTTCGTTTACTTTGCAAAGTGTGAAACGAGTGCAAAGTGATCTGCAAAAATGTGAAGAAACAATCAAGGAAACAGGCAATATCAAGGTACATTTGTTTCGTCCTCCGTTTGGAGTAACTAACCCTTTGATTGCAAGAGCCTCTAAACAGATGAATTATATAAACATAGGTTGGAGTATTCGTTCACTAGATACATGCAATTCTATGGATAAAACGCTAAGTAGAATAAAAAAAGAGCTCCACGAAGGAGCAATTATCCTCTTGCACGACCCACTGCCGATGAGTGATCAAGTTGTACGTAATCTATTGATACACTTACATAACAATGACTATCGGGTGGAAAGGCTTGACACATTACTCAATCTAAAAAACATGCTATGAATCGACTATACAACATTCTTATTTTCATCACAATTCTTTCTCTACCACTTCATGCTCAGATGCAACAAGTGAAAGATATTGCTAGCATTCAACAAAAAATAGAACAAGTGGCTAAAGATGTAAAAAGCATCGAGTGCGATTTCGTTCAGACTAAACACTTAGAAATTTTCAATGAAGATATTATTTCCAAAGGACAGTTTTATTATCGTTCGGAGGATAAGATTTGTTTGAATTATACAAATCCATCGCCTTATTTAATGATTATCAATGGTGAAAAAATCAAAATTGCATCAGATGGAAAGAAGAATGTAATGAACTTGAAGTCAAACAAAGTGATGAAAGAAATGCGAGGTATGTTAGCAGGTTGCATGTCTGGCAACTTGTCCGAAGTCAAAGGTTACGAAATGGAGTTCTATGAGGATAAACAATTCTATCTAATCAAGGTGAAACCTACCAATAAAGATATCATGGTATATATCACCCAGTTTGATATCTATATGGAAAAGAACGATATGTCTGTATCCAAACTTCGCATAACAGAGGCTGGGGCTAATTATACCGACTATAAGTTTTCGAATAAAAAGTTTAACACCCTAAATGATGATTCGAAATTTTCTATTCTTTAGTCTTTTCGTTCTTGCTGCCTTTACAGCATCATGCAATAGAACAGCATACCCTGTGCAACAGCCGTACAAGGCTATACTAGACGCAGATACAACGGTCCGAAAATATAATCTAAAATTCGATTTTCACCGAACACATTTAAGCACTATATTGGCTGTCAGAAAAGTAGATTCAGGAGAAATTAGAATGATTGGGGCGTCACCTTTTGGTCTCAGTCTCTTCGATTTTGGTTTGCGAGAGGATAGTTTGCACGTATATTCGTGTATAGAACCTCTTCGGAAAAAGAAATTGCTCAAGCTGTTAGAAGATGATTTTAACACCATTTTCCTATCTGATAAGAGATTGAAAAAGGTGAAGCAAAAGAAAGGCTATACAGAATATATAAACAAAGGAGGACTGGTGAGAGCGGTAATTCGTGTTTCGAAACAGGAAAACGAAATAGAAAAAGTAGAGGTTCGACACTCGTGGATACGACTCTTTATGAATATTGAAAAAATGGAGGATACACATGTTACTGAATGATTTTTATAAACTAACAGAGCAAACAGAAAGCAATGGAGATTGGAGTTTCAAAGTAGAATTGAATCCCAATCATGCTATCTATGCTGGACATTTCCCCAATCAACCTATAGTACCAGGAGTATGCAACTTGCAGATCATCAGAGAATGCTCGGAATTGGTTTTGAAACAAAAAGTGCGAATTGTAAATATTTCATCATGCAAGTATCTTACAGTGGTGGATCCTACTAAAAATAAAAATTTAGATATCCAGCTCTCTCTCAAAGCATCAGAAGCAGGTGAATATACGCTTCAAGCGCTAGGAACTTTTGAAGAAACAGACTTCATCAAATTGAAAGCCACAATCAAAGTTGTATGAGTAGAGAGCAAGAGCATAAAGCATGTTATAAGGAGAAGATGAACCAACTCAAAATTGTTGTCATCATCCCCACCTACAACAATGCCAAAACTCTCCTCCAAGTCATCAATCAAACAAAGGAATACAGCAACAATATCATCGTTGTGAACGACGGTTCTACCGATGAAACCGTTGATATTCTAGCATCTATAACTGACATAGAGGTCAGCACATTTGATAAAAACAAAGGCAAAGGAAGTGCTCTGAAGCATGGTTTACTATTAGCTAAATCAGAAGGTTTTGAACATGCCATTACTCTAGATTCGGATGGGCAACATTTCCCTAGCGATATTCCTCTGTTTATTGACGAGATAGAGAAAACACCACAAACGATATTAGTAGGCGAGCGCAATTTGAATGCAGAAAACATGCCTAGTAAAAACACGTTTGCCAATCGTTTTTCCAACTTTTGGTTCAGACTAGAAACTGGAATAAAACTCAATGATACTCAATCTGGTTATCGTCTCTACCCTTTGGATAGTTTAAGCGAAATGAAGTATTACACTACAAAATATGAGTTTGAATTAGAACTACTTGTATTTTCAGCTTGGCGTGGAGTCCCAATACAGAACATTCCTATAAATATCCACTATCCTCCTGAAGGAGAAAGAGTTTCTCACTTTCGTCCTTTGAGAGATTTTACTCGCATAAGCATTCTCAATACATTCTTGGTCATAGTCACTTTTTTGTGGATTATCCCGCGCAATTTTTTCAGAAAATTGACATGGAATAATATTCGCAACTATGTAGATAGAGAAGTTATTCATACCCAAGAGTCTAATTCCAGAATTACCTTTGCCATCATGCTTGGTGTATTTATGGGTATTGTACCCATTTGGGGCTATCAGATGATTGTAGCAGTTTTTCTTGCACAACTGTTGAAGCTAAATAAGGTATTGACATTGGTGGCATCTAACATCAGCATTCCTATTTTCATGCCTTTCCTACTTTATGGAAGCTATGTAACTGGTTGTATTGCAACCAAAAGTGAGATTAATGTATCACTTACTGACATTTCGCTAGAAGGAATGAAAACTGTGTTGTATCAATATCTGGTAGGAAGTTTTATTTTTGCAACATTATGTAGTCTTTTTGCAGGCCTATTGGTAAGAACAGTTTTGTTTATTTGTAGAAAAGACAGAAAGGCAGTTGAAAATTAGACGCAGATGATACAATTTTTTGTTGACATATATAATTTATTTTCTAAACGAAAGACAGCCTTATACCTATCACTCGTCCTGTGCATTGGTATAATGAGCTATTTTGCTCTTCAATTAAAGTTTGAAGAAAACATTTCAAATTTTTTCCCCGACACCAATGCTAACGAAGCCAACCTGAATGAGGTATTCAACAATCTGAGAGTAAAAGATAAAATTGTTGTTCTTTTTTCTGCTAAAGATGTAAATGAGGATACAGATCAAGAAGAGTTAATAAGCTGTGCAACACAGTTCTATGATGGCTTGACCCAAAAAGTTGGCACCGACTTGATAAAAAACATTGTCTTCAAGGTTGACCGTGATGTAAAGCAAGACGTACAAAACTTTGTATATGACCATCTTCCTCTCTTTCTCACCGATGAGGATTATCAGAGAATGGATTCTCTACTGATGGAAGGCAAAATAGCCAACATTATGCAAAAGAATCGCTCCAACTTGCTTTCCCCAGCAGGAGGTATTTTGCAAGAATATGTGATGCGAGACCCACTTGGATTGGGAGGAAACGCCTTGAAAAAACTGCAAGACTTCCAGCTTGAAACAGGAGTAGAACCATCTGGAGACTACCTCTATGGCAATGATGGCAATACACTTATTCTCCTTATTTCGCCAACTCATGGAATGGGAAGTACGGGCGAAAATGACAAGTTGGTAACAGCTATTGAACAAGAAATCAACTCTCTGAAACAACAGCACTCAAGAGTAGATGTATCCTATTATGGAGGTCCATCAGTGGGGGTTTATAATGCACGTCAAATAAAACACGATGCTATACTAACTATCAATATAGCCTTGCTAATAATCGTAGTATTCACATTCTTAGCATTCAAAGAAAAAAGGACAATTCCGCTTTTGATTGCCCCTGTCCTATTTGGGGGACTTTTTTCCCTATTTATGATTTCGCTCATCAAAGGGAGTATTTCTGCCATTGCTGTGGGTTCGGGATCAATCATACTAGGTGTAGCACTCAGCTATTCCATACATATGGTAGTACATCAAGGCTATGTAAAAAATATTGAACAACTAATCAGAGAGTTAGTCTATCCCCTAACCGTGGGAAGTTTTACAACTATTGGAGCATTCCTTGGATTACTCTTTACAAGTTCTGATTTGCTCCGAGATTTTGGTCTTTTTGCCTCTCTTGCTTTGGTGGGTACTATTCTGTTTTCACTCATCTATCTCCCTCACTTCTTGAAAGGTGCTGTACATGAGAAGAAAGGTAAATTGATGAATTTTATTGAACGCTTGAACGCTTATAAGTTTCATGAAAACAAGTGGTTGATAGGTTCTATTGTTCTCCTCTTTGTTGTTTGTGTATTCACTTCTCAACGAGTTGGTTTTGATGCCGATATGATGAACTTGAATTATGAACCCAAACATATCAAAGAGGCTGAACAAAAGCTCATGAGCATAGTTGAGAGCAACAAGAAGACAATCCTCTTCGTCAGTGTTGGCAAAGATGCCACAGAGGCTGCTCTACATTACAGGCAAACAAACCAGAGACTCCAAGAATTTAAAGACAAAGGGCTTGTACAAGACTTTGCATCCGCCGACTATTTCTTAGTTTCTCCTCAGCAACAAGAAGAACGTCTAAAAAAATGGACCGATTATTGGACTCCAGAAAAAAGGGCATTAATCAAAGGAAAAATAGAAGAAGAGGCAGAGAGGGTAAACTTCAAAGCTAATGCATTCAATCAGTTTTATTCTTGGCTCGATAATGACTTCAACAAACAAAAAGAATCCTACACTGAAAAATATTTAGCATCTAACAAGATGCTCGAAGAATGGCAAAACACTTCCGAAGACATGATGATGTTTATTTCTCATGTACAACTCGAAGACAAAAACAAGGAGGAAGTCTATGACCAGTTTTCAGATACCAATCAGGTTGTAGTCTTTGACAGAGCATACCTCACTAGCAAGTGGATGTCTGTAATCAATGATGACTTTTACCTCATCTTAGGAATTGCATCTTTCCTTATTTTCATCACATTGCTGATTTCGTATGGGCGTATAGAACTCGCTTTTATCAGTTTCTTGCCTATGTTCATCAGTTGGGTCATCATTGTGGGTGTGATGGGAATGTTAGGAATAAATTTCAATATTGTAACCATCATATTATCCACCTTTATCTTTGGCATTGGCGACGATTATAGCATATTTGTCATGGATGGTTTACTGAGCAAGTATAGAACAAACAAGACCGTTCTCAACAGTCACAAAACAGCTATATTTTTCTCCGTATTTACTGTCATTGTGGGTATGGGAGCTTTGATCTTTGCACAGCATCCCGCATTATATTCCATATCCATCATGTCCATTTTGGGTATGTTGGTAGTGGTTCTTGTGTCATACACAATTCCCCCTGTCGTATTTCGGATGCTGGTTTCGCAACCTACCGAGAAGGGTTATCCGCCATATACGCTATTTTCTATACTCATCACCAGTTGGTGTTTTATTCTCTTTGTTCTAGGATGTATAGTCTTGCACATCATCATGCTGTTGCTTTATCTTATCCCTATAAGTTTGAAAAAGAAACAGGCCTTGATATGCTCCTTGATTATGCTATCGTGCAAATTCTTATGCTTTGCTGCATTCAACATCAAGAAAAAGAAGATTAATATATCTTCTAAAGTTTTCGAAAAACCTTCGATCATCATTGCCAATCATCAGTCATTCTTAGATATTCTCTTCTTACTTTCGCTCCATCCCAAATTAGTAATGGTTACTAATCATTGGGTATGGAAGTCTCCACTCTTTGGATTATTTATTCGTTATGCAGGTTTCTTATACATTGGCGAAGGCTGTGAGAATGCAGGAGACAAAATACAACAACGCATGGATACTGGTTATTCGGTCATCATCTTCCCAGAGGGAACACGCACATCAGATGGAGTAATCAAACGTTTCCACAAAGGAGCATTCTTCTATGCGCAAGAGTATAAGGCTGATATAACACCAGTATTACTTTATGGTACAGGTATGCTTATTTCTAAACCTCAACCCTATGATGTGAAAACAGGTATAATAGCAGCCAAAGCCTTACCACGTATTAGTTGTGATGATCTTTCATTTGGAGAGACTTATAGAGAGCGAACCAAAAATATCGCCTCTTGCTTTAAAGAAGAATACGCCCTACTCTGCAAAGAATATTCGAACGCCAGAGTAAATCCTTATTTCTATAATCTCTTAGTAAAAAACTATATTTACAAAGGTCCTGTCGAAGAATGGTATGTACGCATAAAAGTGAAAATGGAAAAGAATTATCAACTCTTTGATTCCTTAATTCCTTCCACGGCCTCCATTACCAATATCGGCTGTGGATACGGCACGCTTGACTATATGTTGGCAATGCTCTCTCCAAGTCGCCAAATTTTGGGAATAGACTACGATGAAGACAAAATAGATGTAGCAAATGCCTCTTTCTTGAAAAGGGATAATATCAACTTCGTGTATGCAAATGCTTTAGAACATGATTTACCAAAGAGTGATGTTATTGTTCTTTGCGATATTCTACATTATATGAGTCTAAATGATCAACAATTTTTGATCGAAAAATGTGCAAAATCGCTCAACAAAGGAGGTTTGATGATAGTACGAGATGCTAACACGAACAAGAAGGAAGGACAAAAACTGACCAGCCTATCAGAACTGTTCTCTACTCGCATTTTGAAATTCAATAAAATAAAGCAAGATTTGTGCTTTATATCTGCCGATCAAATGTACACTTTGGCAAATAGATGTGGTTTGTCTGTCGAAAGCTTTGACAACGACAACTACACTTCTAATACTATTTTCTTAATGAGGAAAACAACATGAATAAATACGATATAATCATTGCAGGCAGTGGTCTAGGAGGCTTAGAATGTGCTGCCATATTGAGCAAAGAGGGATACAATGTATGCGTACTCGAAAAAAATCCGCTCTTTGGAGGATGCTTACAAACATTCAAACATCGCAGACATTTGATGGATACAGGTATTCACTATGTAGGAAGTTTGGACGAAGGGCAAATCATGAACCAATATTTCAAATACTTTGGGATAATGGACAAACTAGATCTTTGTCGTATGGATTCATCAGCTTTTGATCGAATAGTTTATAAAGACAAGAGTTACGATTATGCTATGGGACACGATAATTTTGTGAACCAATTGGCCCAATATTTTCCTCAAGAAAAACAGCAACTAAAGCTTTATGCTGAAAAACTAAAACAAGTAGGTAACCTCATCAGCATTGACACGCTGAAAGAAGGACTAATTGCAAAAAATGGAATGCAACATTTCTACACTTCTGCTTCGGGAATGATAGATGAAATGTTTGAAGACCCAATACTAAAAAACGTTATTGCTGGAACATCTATGCTCTATGGAGGGCGAAAAGATTACTCTACATTCTATCATCATGCGATGATAAATAATTCGTACATCGAAAGTTCCTACCGTTTTGTGGATGGAACAATGCAAATAGCAGATCAATTGATAGACGTTATTCGTAAAAATGGAGGAACGGTGCTGAACAACAAAGAAGTTACACGCTTCATTGTTGATGAAGGCGAAGTTACAGCGGTAGAGGTCAATGGAGAAGAAACATTAGAGGCCAAGCATTTCATTTCCAACATCCATCCCAAACGCACTTTCGAATTAGTAGATAAAACACGTACTATAAAGAAAGCATATCTTACTCGCATCAATTCACTACCTAATTCATTTGGTATATTCACACTCTACCTCATTATGAAAAAGGAGACTGAATTGTATCAAAATACAAATATCTATGTGCATGGAAGGGATGATGTATGGTACACTCAAGACACTTCGCTAGATAAGGTGTGGTATTCACTTATTTGCCATCAGTGCAATAGTGGAAGTAAGTATTCAGATGTAGTAACCATCTTGACTCCAATAGAGTATTCTGAATTTGAACAGTGGGAAAATACCACAGCAGGACGCAGAGGAGAAGAGTATAAAACGATGAAAGAGGCTTATTCTTTAAAAATATTGGACTATTTGAAACATAAGGGTTACGACTTTACAGACAATATAGAATCCATGTTTAGCACTACACCACTTAGCTACAGGGACTATACGGGAACTAGCAACGGTGCAGTATATGGTATTTCCAAAGATTATAAGTTTCCAGAATTGAGTTTTATATCCACTAAAACGAAGTTGAAAAACTTACATCTCACAGGACAAAATATGAATGTACATGGCGCATTGGGCGTAACATTAACTGCAATGTACACTTGTGCAGATTTTTTAGGACAAGAATATTTAGCGAAGAAAGTAGGTAATGTTTAAGTTGATAAAACACATATTCAAAATAGGTTTAATCACCCTTGCCAGTCTAGTACTGATAGCAATACTTACTATCAGCTACTTGATATGGACTGCCGATATGCTACAACCTCAAATCACAGAAGAAGAAGTTCCCCAATATGAATTGATTGAAGAAGAAAACTACAGACAATGGGGAAACAGTTTTTTGCGACAAAGCGAAACTGGTCTGTGGGAGTTGAAAGTCTCAGGTGATGCTTTTGAACGAGGTTTAGCAAGAGGAAAATTATCCAAAGACTTACTCTATTATCAAGAAAAAGTATTTGTAGATCAAATCAAGGAAATCGTTCCCTCTGAAAATTATTTACGCTTTCTAGGAGGATTCACACTCCTTTTCAATCGCAACTTGGGCAAACATGTTATTGAAGAATACCGAAAAGAAATTTATGGAATATCACTCTCATGCACAGATGAGTTCAACTACATCGGCACTCCCTACGAACGTCAACTCAACTATCATGGAGCGCACGACTTAGGGCATGCCATGCAAGACTATATGCTAGTGGGATGTAGTTCGTTTGCAGCATGGGGCAGTGAGAGTGAAGACTCAACCTTGATAGTGGGACGAAATTTTGACTTCTATGTTGGAGATGATTTTGCAAAAAATAAAGAGATTTCATTCTACGCTCCCAAAGAAGGCTACAAATATGCATCAATCTCATGGCCAGGTATGACAGGTGTGCTCTCTGGTATGAATGAAATGGGATTGACAGTGACCATCAATGCAGCTAAATCTACAATGCCCACATCTGCCAAAACTCCTATATCGCTGCTAGTAAGAGAGATTCTTCAATATGCTTCCAATATAGAAGAGGCGTATGCAATTGCCCAAAACAGAGAAACCTTTGTAGCAGAGTCCATTCTCATTGGTTCTGCAAAAGACAAAAAAGCAGCAATCATCGAAAAATCGCCATATACAATTGCCCTTTTCTACAACGAAGAGGATAAGCAAAAGATTATCTGTACTAATCATTTTCAATCGCCAATATTCGAAAACGATGAGCGAAACAAAGAAAATATTCTTACCACAGATAGCAAAAGGAGGTATGACAGGCTAGAGGAACTAATCAAGCAAAACTCTCCAATGAGCCCAATAAATACAGCAAAAGTTCTACGAGATAGAAAAGGAATTGACAATCAAGAGCTAGGCCTAACAAATGAGCTTGCTATCAATCAACTGATGGCTCATCATTCTGTAATCTTCAAACCAGAAAAAGGCATGATGTGGGTATCTACCTCTCCTTGGCAATTGGGAAAGTATGTAGCGTATGATTTGAATAAAATATTTAGTGATAGCATTGACTTTAGAAATGAAATCTACTCTGAAGAATATACCATTGTAGAAGACAGTATATTGCACACTCCACTCTACAACGATATTCTTACATTCAAGCGATTAACTCCCTACATCAAGAAAAAGACAAAAAAAGGAGAGACTATTTCGATAGATTCCTTACATATCTACGAATCGTCTAATCCTGAATACTATTACACTTTAGATATTTTAGGAGATTATTATCACGCTCAAAAGCAAGATAATGAAGCCAATAAATATTGGAAGGAAGCACTTACGAAAGCTCTTCCTAAGCTTGCTGAAAAAGAACGTATTGAAAAGAAACTTAATTCTAACTATTGAAATCAATGGAAAAACATCCCGAAATTCAGTATCAATCTTCCGAAAAGATAAAAACTTTTCAAGAATCTAAACTGCATGAGGCACTCACCTATCTTGCAAAACATTCTACATTTTATAAAAAAATGTTTCAAGAGCACGATATTCATATTTCGAAGATTAAGACCATCGAAGATTTGCAACAGCTCCCTATAACCACAAAGAGCGATTTGCAATTACATAACAAAGATTTCATTTGCGTAGATAGAAGTCATATCATTGATTATGTAACAACTTCGGGCACATTAGGCGTGCCTATAACCTTTGTTTTGACATCCAAAGATTTGGATAGACTAGCCTACAACGAATACCTATCCTACCAAACCGCTGGTTGCACTCCAAGCGATACGCTCCAACTGATGACTACCATCGACAAACGCTTTATGGCTGGGATGGCATATTTTCTAGGAGCACGAGAGATGGGAATGGGAGTTGCCAGAGTGGGTAATGGAATTCCTGAGTTGCAGTGGGATACCATATCCCGTGTGCAACCAACATGCAGTGTTGCTGTACCTTCTTTCTTATTAAAACTGATTGACTTCGCTGAAAAGAATAAGATTGATCACAAATCTTGCTCCATACAAAAGTGCTTGTGCATTGGAGAACCCTTGCGCCAAGAAAACTTTCAGCTGAATACTTTAGGGCGCAAAATAAGCGAGAGATGGCAATCTCTACAACTCCATTCTACTTATGCTTCTACTGAAATGCAAACCTCGTTTACTGAATGTGAAGCATTCAGAGGAGGACACTTGCAACCAGAACTTATCATTGTGGAATTCTTAGATGAGGAAAACAATCCCGTAAAAGAGGGCGAAGCTGGTGAAGTAACCATCACTACACTAGGGGTTGAAGCAATGCCACTACTTCGTTTCAAGACGGGAGATATATGTTGCCACTACTCTGAGGAATGTATTTGCGGTAGAAATACGTTACGCCTAGGACCTGTGATAGGACGGAAAGGACAAATGATTAAATTCAAAGGAACGACGCTTTATCCACCTGCGCTTTTTGATGTGTTAGACAACGTACATCATGTCCAAAACTATGTGGTAGAGGTATATACCAATGATTTGGGTACAGACGAAATCCTTGTTCGTGTGGGATGTTCCGAAGATTATGGAGAAAGTTTTATCAAAGAACTGAAAGATTTATTCCGTTCCAAACTGCGTGTTGCACCTAATATCAGAATAGAGTCTCCCGATTATATTGCCAATATTCAAATGCCAACAATGAGCAGAAAAGCAATTAAATACATAGATTTGAGATAAGATATATTCTCTATGTCATTTTTTTTATCTAAGTTTAAATTAAGAATCAAAACAAAATAATTGAAATTGAATATGAAAAAGCTTATTTTATTTATTTGCATAATATTCAGCATGTCAGCCTTTGCACAAGATAAAGCAAAGCAAAAAGAGATAACTGCTGTTACCTTCTATGGAATTGACTTCTCTAATGTGAAAGTATATGGAGCATCAGAAAGCCCTTATGATTTCAAAGCTGCTTTTTACTCTATCAATCAGCTATTTGTAACTGAAGCTAAGAAATACAATGTTGCTAAATTCTTCCAAAAGGATGTCACAACTAATATCAAAGCAGTTAGCGATCTAGTATCAAACATCCCTACTGACGGGCTAATGATACATAGCGACGATTATAAAATATCTGACGCTGAACTGAAAACAATGATAAAGAATTTTCCAGCTGAAGAAAAAGAGGGCGTAGGGCTAATTTTAGTCGCTGAACTTTTGGATAAAGCACAAGCTAGAGGACACTATCACATTGTATTCTTTGACCTCAAAACGAGAGATATAATAGATACTTGGAAAGCTGATGAGAAAGCTAGAGGCTTTGGCTTGCGCAACTTTTGGGCACGTTCGGCACATCAAGTAATGAGCAAAGTAAGAATCTAATTTTACTTTCTCCACAAGTTTTTTAACAAATGGGCTTGAAACAATGTTTCGAGCCCATTTTCGTAAATTAGTATCATGTTATATTACGAACAGCATTTTTCATCTACTTCTTGTTTAGGTATTTGGTATCTAGAGGAAACAACTGATCAACTTTACTCTCAGCTAGATGATAAAGAGTGGATAGCTTCTATCCATGCCAATCCTTTTGAACATAGAAAGCGAGTGATGCTTGCCGCTCGCCTACTCCTTAAACACATGTTAGGAGAAGAAAAATGTATTTGCTACCATCAATCGGGCAGACCCTATTTAGCCGATCAATCTTATAATATCAGTATATCGCACACAGGCAACTATATTGCTATCATCCTAGACAGGAACCGAAAAGTGGGAATAGATATTGAACAATACACAGACAAAGTTCTGCGAGCGCAACATCGCTTTATAGCAGAAGGCGAACAGATTGAGGAAGGAAAAGAACAAGTCCATCTTCTTTTACATTGGTCGGCAAAAGAAGCTCTGTTCAAGATACTAGATCCATCTTCGATAGACTTTGTAAAACATCTATATATAGACCCTTTTAAACCTATAGAAATTGGTAAATTCAAAATTAGGGAGATATTGACATCTCAAAAGAAGGAGTATGAAGCACAATATATGACAACAGATGAGTTTGTATTGGTCTATATCTTAGACTAAAATATAAGGGGAAGTAATTTTTATATACGATACAGAATATTTGAGTAACGTCCTTCTCATATAACAGAAAACGACGAGGCAAATTGTCTCGCCGTTTTCGCATTTTAATAAAAGATTAGAACTTATTTCGCCTTTCCTTTTTCCACATAACTCATGTCGCCAAAAGATTCAAGCTTAAATTTGCCATCTTGGTACACAACCTTACACACAGCAGCATTGCCCATGTGCCCAGCATCTGGTTTCGTTCCATAACTATCCAAATCCGAAAGGAAAATTCCAATAGACATTCCATGTCCCACTAATAGGATGTTTCCACCTCCATTACTTGCTTCTTTTTCGGCAATATCACGAATAGCCTTCTGCCCTCTAGCTTTCACCGTATCATAATTTTCACCAATACCTAGCGTTTCTAGTACAGCAAATGTGTCAACCATCTTTTTCATCAATGTAGGATCTTTTGATAAGTCTTTCATCAATTCAGCCTGTGACTTATAACCTAGATATAGAGCTGCATCATTCCACATCCTAAGATTAAATTCCCCCTCATAACTACCAAAGCAAGTTTCTCTTACTTGTGGAACTTCCGTAACCTTCATTTCTTGCTGTCCCTTACTATCAAGCACAATACGAGCAGTTTGACGAGCCCGCCCTAAATCGCTAGAGTAAGCGGCCTTGAAAGTTATATTATCTCCCTTCAATCCCTTTCCTAAATACTCTGCCACCTCAACACCAGCAGGGGTCAACGGAGTGTCTGCCCAACCCTGAACACGATCCATAGTATTCAAGATAGTCTTGCCATGACGAGTAATATAGAGAGTTACAGTATTATCTTTTGCTTCTTTTTGTTGTGCAAAAGTATAAATGGTACTGCCTAACAGTATGAGGCTAATAAGTAAAATATATTTTTTCATTGTGCTTATTTTTTGATAGTTAAAATTACTGGATAATGATCTGAATAGATGTCAGTAAAGTCATCTTTTATCACTTCACACTTCACTAATTTATCTTTCAGATTCTTGCTTACATACAAATAATCGTATCGCAAAGGATGATTAGATTGATCATAAAACATCTTGGTAGGTGCAGTTGCTATAAAGTGAGGATTGAATACTCTGAGAGCATCTACAAATCCAAAGTCCAAAATCTTCTGCTGAACAGAATAATCCAATTCATCATCTTTTCCTAAATTGAGATTATGAGGTCTTTTCTTTCTGTCGGCTCTAATAAAATCTCGTAATAGATTGTTATCATATTCTTCTCTATCGAGCGGAGATACAGAGTTTAAGTCACCCATAAACAACCACTTCTGGTCTGCCGATTTAGAAGCTATAGTTGCCAATATTTGATCTATTTCAGTTCCACGTCTTTCAGAAGAAAAAGGATGAAAATGCGTAATCAGAAAATGATATCCCTCTATCTCTGCTTCCAAAAATCCATGCACTGTATTCTCCAATACACGACGTACATTTACGATGGGATACTTAGATGTGATAGCTACAGGAAAGCTTATTGACCCATCAGGAGCAGGCTCTCTTACAATAAAACAATAAGGATGCCCATAGCTACGAGCTAGTTTTGCTAAGTTGTTTTCATTGCCCGTTCCAGCTGGAATAAAATCAGGATCTACGGCTGTAAAACCATTCATTTCTTGCAGAGCTACAACGTCTGCATCTTGTGCTTTGATCCACTCTGCAAATTTTGACTTATTCGCTGTAGTGTCTTCTTTCATTCCCCAATACACATTATAGCTCAATATTTTCAGAGCCTTGTCTTGAGAAAATACACTCAGGGAACAAATCAGACCAACAAGCAAGAGTATTGGTATTAAATTATTTCTCATAATAGTTGATTTAATTGTGTTTAATTATAATCTTAGAATCTAATTTTTGTTTTAAACTCGATAGTAAATGGACGAATATATGTTCCTACTAAAGGTTTATCATATAAAGCAGTTGCTTGCTCTGCTGTAGTTGTATTTGTTCCCGAGATAGAACCTTGTGCTCCATGTTGATTTAAAAGATTAACAGCACTAATACCAAAATCTACATTCTTGTCGTATTTGTAGTTCAAGCCTGCAAATGTTTCCCATCTATCTTTGAAAATAAGTGTATTAGGATAATTTGCATATTCTTTGCTAAAATAACGAGCACTTGCCCAGATTTTGAATTTCCCAAAAGTATAGCTTGGGTCTATTTCTACTAGAGTTTTAGATACACTTCGCGCTACATTGTCATTGTTATTGACTTCTTGTCCCCAACTAGTTGTGAACTCATAATTTTTATATTTCGGATTTTGAAGTGTCAACAATAAGTGAAGATCAAAGCCTTTGAATGGACGGAAAAGTAAATCTGTAGTCCATCCAATGGTGCTCACATCGTAGCTAATTGTTTTCTTATCTACAGCTCCTGTTACAGGATCGTTGAATGTTGAGTTGTTCTTGAAATTGGTACGTTTGATAGAAGTAACTTTCGAAACCAAACTAATCATAGGATGATTGAAATACACACCCGCAGCAAAACCTGGAATCTCACATTTATCAATTTGTGGATCGTCCGCTCCAGCATACATACTCAGTTTTCCTGCTTGTTGCAAATAATAAGCATCTGCCAAGAACCCTAAATTTTGGAATGCCTTCCATGTAGCACTTGCAGTAGCACTAAAGTTGAACCAATCCTTTGTCACATCAGAAGTATTGCCCGAAACCCAGTTTGTTCCTCCAGCCTTACGATCATCTCCCGAATACCAATCTCCATCTATACGTTGCCACTCAAGACGAGTACCCGCATCAATAGAAAACTTATCACTAATTTTCCATTTTTCAGTAGCTACCAATGCCATCTTATTATCTACACCATTGTAGTATTGCATTGCAGCATTATTGCTACGGTTACCGTTTTTGTCCGTTTTTCTTACCCATTGTGGAGTTATTGGCTTGCCCGCACTATCTTTAGTTGTCCACTCATCATACACCAATGCATGAGGATTTGGTTTCACCTCAAACTGATAAGAGTAAGTTGCCGTATTCGATTTATCTACATTGTAGTACCAATTGTGGAAACCTACCATCCAATGGTGCTTGTCCGATTTTTTACTAAGTTCGAAACGAGCCATCACTGTATTCTTCTTAGACTTAGGAGCAAAAATCATCATTCCATTTTGTACATATCCTTCATACGGAGCATCAGGATTGTCTGCATAATAATATCGTTTGTCTCCTTGTTTCAGATCTCCTACAGGTGTATTCGGATCAACACCAGAAGTAATTGCAGTTAGATATGGATTGTACGAACCAGCATCAGAATGCTGATAACGAATAGTATAGTCTAGCACCAATCCATCACCTATTTTTTGATCACCCATTATATCTATCACATGTGATGTGTTTCCGCCATCCTTCATAGCATCCCAAGTCACAGCCTCACCCGTAAGTGGATCAACAGTATGAATCAAACCCGATTGTTCCAAGTAAGAATCACGCCCAATGCGAAAACCTGGCATTTTGCTCACACTACCATCTTTGTGATAGATATAAGGACTTTGCTTTGTATTGATAGATTCACTATTTGCAAACTTATATTGTATTCCTATCTGACCTGTTCGATACTTTTTATTAATAACTCCTTTATAGATTTGAGTCTTATCCAAGAAGGTAGAAATATTGGAACGGAAAGTTCCTGGATCCATATTTAAGAAAGCAGTAGCGGAATAGTACCACCCATTCTTCATAGGTCCACTAATATTTACATCACCTCTCAAAAGCCCAAACGAGTTGGTCGTAAAACCAGCTGCACCCTTCACAGTCTCTGTTCCTCTATTTGTCCAGGTGCTCACTGATACTCCAATATCACTAGCAAGTAGAGCTGTTTCTGAGACATTCAATACCTGAAACTTAGACACACCATTATCTTGTCTCCATACCGCAGTAGGCATTTGCCCCATATAGTCATATACCACAGGTAGTCCATTTTCCAATACCACAGTTCCGCCCACACTTGCAGGCAATCCTATATTTACTGCTCTAGGCCCATTATCAGCTGATGCATTCAGCATCACATTGGCTGTTCCTCCAGCCTTTTGAGTGAGTTTAGTTGTATCACTCTTTGCTTTTGCATCTTTTGCTTGTTCCTGCGCCATCACTGAAGAGGCACCAGAGATTGCAAGCAAGCTAGTTGCAAAGATGGATAGTGTTATTTTTTTCATAGTCTTTTAAATTAAATGATTGTTTGTTTTTTATTGTCGTCGATTATATTTTTCTGTTCTTTCATCTTTGATCACACCTGACCAATTGAGTCCAAATCCAAAATCATATGTGCTACCTTCTGTATCTTTATGACACTCCATGTCGTGTCCTACATCTTCAAATTGTTTTTCTACAGTAACCATATTCGCAGGCATTTGGATAGGCAAAAGTCCATTAGGCTCATATCTTCCCGAAATAATTTCCATCAGCGATTTATCAGAACTCCCAAAATGTAGCATGATGCCATCCATATCCTTTTCAAATTCATTGAACACCATAGGATTCGAGAGATCTATTACAGCTATCACTGGTTTATTCTGCATCATATCTCGGGTACGCAACATCACCTCTAGATCATTGGCATTGGCTGTTCGAGAAGTTTTGCCATTATATGAACGATTTGTAATGCTTGGATCTACTACAGGGTCTCCTGCCGCAATACTTTGAGAACGAGCCTGTGTAGCCATATAAGGAAGATATTGTAGCGAAATTGGAATATATCCGTTCTCTCCCAACAGATGGTCTGTTGAAGAATATCCATTGAATTCACTCTTCGGATTTTGCACAAAGACAAGAGCAAAATCAGCTTCAAGCGGATTCTCTGTCACTTCATAATATTGGTTTACAACCTCCAGATTCACAGGGTAACTTAGTGTTGGAGTGGTCCATTGTCCCCACCAGTCTCGGGTTGAGGCTGTGTATCTCTTAGGAATATAAACTTTCTTCTTGTCAGTAATAGGCAGAGTCTTATTCTTATTTTTCAAAAGAATAGTTGATTTCAATTGAGCTTCGTAACCCACTTTCATAAAATCATCATTGCCTACAGTTTCTATACTAGCTTGAACATCTAGATAAGGGTTTTCAAACAAGCCCAAACGAAATATATTTTTGAGTAAGCGAACAGCAGACTGCTCAAAACGCTTGCGCATATATTCCTCTCCAAACTCCGCTACTCCCATTTTATAAGCCTCTAGAACAGGCATTTTATCATTGTTTCCTCCAAACTGATCCATCCCTGCTTTGATACACATGTAGTGTCTCTCTGCCACAGTTAGCTTTTCTACTCCCCAAGGTTTGCCCGCAAAATCCGCTGGAGTCTTTCCCTCATCCGCTGTAATGAGCCAATCGGTACACACAACCCCATCATATCCATACTTTTCTCTCAACAAGTCAGTTATAATATATTTGCTAAAACCATTTGCATAATTTGTTCCATCAGCAGCCTGATTGTAAGAAATCGTATAATAAGGCATTACAGCAGATGCTGCTCCCGTTTTTCCATCAAGTTTAAAAGCTCCTGCGGTGAAAGGTTTTAGATGCTCCTCGAAATTTTTTCCTGGATATACAGCAAATTTTCCAAATGCCCAATGTCCGTCACGTCCACCTTCTTCAGGTCCTCCACTTGGCCAATGTTTCACCATAGCATTAACACTTCGATAACCCCAGCCATTTTCTATTTCATCTTCACCCACTGATGTCTGGAAACCATCTATATATGCTCTTCCCATATCAGTTACAAGTTTAGTGTCTTCACCAAATGTCATTCCTAGACGAAACCAGCGTGGCTCAGTCGCTAGATCTACTTGAGGAGAAAGGGCTGTTGT
>JASLEN010000152.1 GCA_030151105.1 Dysgonomonas sp. | reverse complement strand
AGCTATTATTGAAAAAATAAAAGCTGGTGGTTCTGTCTATTTTTGTGGCAATGGAGGAAGTGCAGCTGATGCACAACACTTGGCGGCTGAACTTTCGGGGAGATTCTACTTCGATCGTCAACCACTTTCGGCGGATGCTTTGCATTGCAACACATCGTTTTTGACGGCTGTGGCGAACGACTATTCGTACGACATCATTTATTCAAGACTGCTGAGTGGAATTGGACGAAAGGGAGATATATTGGTAGGTCTTTCTACTTCGGGAAATTCTAAGAATATAGTCAATGCCTTCGCCCAAGCCAAAGAAATGGGGATTGACACTATTGCCCTAACAGGTAGCAAGGGCGGTGAAATGAAAAACGTTGCTGACCTTTCTATTTGCATACCCTCAGATGATACTCCCCGAGTGCAGGAATCACACATTATGGTGGGACACATCATTTGCGAAATAATAGAGAGCACTTTGTTTGAAAATCCAAATAATAAATAAATGATAATTAGAAGTAAAGCCCCATTCAGACTAGGATTGGCTGGTGGAGGTACTGATGTATCGCCCTACTCTGACATCTATGGAGGCTGTATTTTGAATGCCACTATAAGTCTCTATGCCTATGCAAATATAGAGCCTAGAGATGACAATAAAATAGTATTCCGTATTCCTCAAACAGGAGAAGAATACATCTACGATTCTGTTATGGAACTTCCAATAGAGAATGACAAAGCAGATTTGATGAAGGGAATATACAACAGAGTGGTGAAAGATTTTAGCAAGAAACCTCTTTCATTTACACTTACTTGTGCTCTCGAAGTGCCCTTTGGTTCTGGGCTTGGGACATCCTCTACACTAGCCATTGCAATACTAGGAGCATATATGGAGTGGCTATCGCTCCCACTTGGAGAATACGACTTGGCATTCTTGGCATTCCAAATAGAGCGTCAAGATTTGATGCAAGCTGGAGGAAAGCAAGATCAATATGCCGCAGCATTTGGAGGCTTCAACTTCATGGAATTTTACAAGGAAGACAAGGTGATTGTCAATCCATTGCGTGTAAGAAATGAAATAATGAACGAATTGGCAAACAATCTTGTTCTATATTATACCAACTCTAGTAGAAACTCAGGAGATATCATTTTGGAGCAACAAAAAAATGTGACAGCCAAAAAAGAAAAGTCTATTGAAGCGATGCACCAAATTAAGGAACAAGCCTATGCAATCAAAGAGGCGATATTGACTAATAAGCTCGATGAAATCGGCAATATTCTACATGAGGGATGGAGCCATAAAAAACAAATGGCAGATGGAATTTCAACTCCATTCTTTGAGGAAGTCTATAATACAGCTATTAATGCAGGTGCTACAGGAGGAAAAATTTCTGGAGCAGGAGGTGGAGGATATGTATTCTTTTATTGCCCCAACAACACCAAATTTGAGGTCATCAAAGCATTAGACAATTTAGGAGGAAGAGTTCAACCCTACACTTTTACAAAGAAGGGATTGGAAACTTGGAAATATAAAAATCACTTTTGAAAATGAAAATAACCGTACTTATACGAGTATATGACAGAATTGAGGATTTGAAATACAATCTCCAAATAATATCAGACACTTGGAAAGAGAACGATTATTATGTCATTGTAGTTAGCAATGGCAGAAGCAAAGGTTATACGATAGACGAAGAGTCGCTCAAACTTATTGACAAGCTAGTAGATCTGGAAGAAAACGCAGGTCACCGAAAAGGCAACTCTCAACTATTGATGGAAGGTGCTAAATTCATTCCATCCGATTCTCAATTCACGCTTATTCTTGAGGCAGATACATGGGTTTATGGCGATAGTATTCAATCAAAATATACAAAGCTATTAGCTGAAAGACCAAATGCAGTGTGGGCTAGTGCCGACTGGTATGATAAATATTATGCCTTGGCCACAGATTTTTCGATCATCAAAACAGAGTTTATAAGAGAATATCCCAATATTTTCAACTTTGAGCTTTTCCCAGAATGCCACATCAGCAACTTTTTACGAGATGCGAAAAAAGATTACATTTGGATAACAGAAAATATGCCTGTGCATGTGCCTAGCTACGTAAGTTGGAAATATCCGTATGTACCTAATATAAAAGAGGGACGTTTTTATCTATTTCCTAAGTCAAGAACCGTTACTCATCACATAGAATACCTCGACAGAGGGATGGAAAAGAAGAAGGAGTACTTCAACATTGTTGCAAACACCAATTATTTTGAAGATGTGAGAACACCTAATAAAACATGGGGCCGCTTCAAAATGAACTTCTGGAGAGGCTTGACTAAACTCTTCATCAAGCGAAGTTGGTATAGTAGCAAAACATACAAAACAATAGAATAAACTCAGATGGTATTTTCATCCTATGCTTTCCTATTAGTTTTTTTGCCCATAGTGCTCATTGTTTACTTTGGGATGGCTCGTTTTGTTTCACGCACCGTACAGCACTCTTTTTTGATTCTTGCTTCGCTATACTTCTATGCCTATGCGGACATCAATTTCCTGTGGGTTATTCTTACGTCTGTGGTTGTCAATTTCCTGTGTGCTAAGTGGATGGCTCCACTTAGTGATTCTCCCAAGCGAAAAGCTATTTTTGTGGTCAGTATTTTAGCTAATGTTATCATATTGGGCTACTTCAAATATTATAAATTCTTTTTGGAGAATGTCAATTTCGTGTTTGACACTCACTTTATCCTTCGTGATGTTATACTACCTATTGGAATAAGCTTTTTCACTTTCCAACAAATAGCCTATCAAATAAGTGTTTGGAAACGCGAAGAGGGTGTGCCTAGTTTTCTTGATTATGCTTTGTTTATCAGTTATTTTCCACAATTAGTTGCTGGACCTATTGTTTTCTATCAAGATGTGATGCATCAGTATCAAGATGATAAAAATAGATTTTTCAATCTTGACAACTTTTCAAAAGGCTTATTTATTTTCTGTATTGGAATTTTCAAAAAAGCGGTCTTAGCAGACAATATGGCTGTGATAGTGGACAAAGCTTACACTTACGAATTGTATAACCTTTCGTTTGGTGGTGCATGGATTACCTCTTTGGGCTATACGATGCAGATATTCTTCGACTTTAGTGGTTATTCAGACATGGCAATTGGTCTGGGACAGATGATGAATATAAAACTTCCTGTCAATTTCTATTCGCCTTATAAATCAAAGAGTATTACCGAGTTTTGGCAACGTTGGCACATGACCTTGGGACGCTCATTAGCCGTTCTAATCTATTTCCCTTTGGGAGGAAATAGGAAAGGTTATTCACGAACTTGTATCAATCTTTTTCTTGTATTCCTTGTTAGTGGGATATGGCATGGAGCCGCATGGACATTCATTTGGTGGGGAATAGCACATGGTGTAATACGGGTTTTTGAAAAGATATTTGGCACAAAACTAGAGAAGATCCCAACCGCTATCCGAGTCTTTGTCACATTTATGTTTGTCAATGCTGCATGGGTTCTATTTAGATCACATAGTCTAAAAGATGCTTTTGTTGTATTGCAAAAGATGTTTATCCCTGATAGTATCTCGTTTTCGGGCATTGCTCATCTTGCCACCGATGGAATACTAACCTATCCTGATATAGTGCAAGTAGGATACATCGTAGCGCTACTGGGCGTAATGATGCTTTTATCATTTGCAACACCTAAAAATAGTATAGACCTATTCAATGAATTTAAGCCCAAAGCGAAATATGCAATTTGTGCCTCTATACTACTTTGTATCTCCATTGTCCATCTCTCGAAAGCTGGTGCATTTATTTACTTTAATTTTTAATGAATTATGAGTAAAAAGATTAACGAGACAAAGTGTTTTATAAGGGTGTTTGCTATAACCACATTGGCTATACTAGGCTCTATTGCTCTATTCATTTATATCCTTG
>JASLEN010000117.1 GCA_030151105.1 Dysgonomonas sp. | reverse complement strand
AAAGCGTATGCGATCCATCTGCTGTAATTTCTACGATAGGAGAAGACTGTTTTGTCATCCTATTTTCTCTATTAGAGCTACAGCATAGGCAGTCATACCCTCTTCACGACCAACATAACCTATTTTCTCCGACGTACTTGCTTTGATAGATATATCATCCACATCTACCTCCAAAATATCAGCAATAACCTTTTGCATTTCGGGCACATGAGGGTTAATCTTTGGACGCTCTGCTACTATAGTAGCATCAATATTGCCAACTCTATACCCCTTATCAGTCAACACTTCCAATGTTTTCTTCAACAATAGTTTGCTATCTACATCTTTGTATTCGCTAGCTGTATCAGGAAAATGGAAACCGATATCTCTCAAGTTGGCAGCTCCCAAAATGGCATCACAAATAGCATGCAATAGGACATCGGCATCTGAGTGCCCTACAAGCCCTTTGGGATGAGGAATCTTTATTCCACCTATCCACAAATCTCTTCCTTCTGCTTGGCGATGTACATCGAAACCAAAGCCTACACGTATTTTCATATCTTTATAATTCTCTTAAACAAATTACGAGTTGCATATTCATTGAGAATAAACAACTCGTAAATTTAATATTTTATTTCGTCTTAGCTAAATTGTTCTGCCAACTTAAAATCTATTTTTAGTAGGAATATCAAATGCTAAGGATAGACGCAAAGTTTGGTCAAGTGGATTGTTGCTTGCAGTAGATACCATGTAAGCTGCATCTAGCTGAAACATATTGAATTTGAATCCTGCACCAAATGCTGCATACTGACGATTACCCTTCATTTTGTTTTCGTAGAAATAACCACTTCTGATTTTGAATTTGCTATCATAGTCATACTCTACTCCGAATGACCACATGATTTCTTTCATCTCTTCTTTGAAACCACCAGGAGCATCAGTAAATGATTTGAAGATACCTCCAATAGCACTTGTATTCAAATACTTATCATATCTTGCTCTATAATCTACCATATCCTCTCCATCTTTTTGCATAGGAGGCGTAGGTACTAATAGTTTGTTCATATCCAAACTGAATGAGAATGTACTTACTTCTGTCACAGGATACATCAATGAAGCACCTAACTTAAAGTTAGTAGGAATAAACGATTTTGTGTGGCCTCCATCAATAGATGCCTTAGCACCAGTTATGTTAGAGATATTAGCTCCAAATGAAAGTAAGCTTTCAGAGTCTCCAATTGATAGATATTTTTCTAAATAACCAGCTACGTCAGCAGCAATAACAACACTCGCTGATGATTCTTCATCAAAACCAGTGTAGTCTAAAAGGATGTAACGCAAAGCTACTGCCATCGAAAAGCTATTAGATAGTTTACGAGAATAGCCCACATCAAATGACATTTCGTAAGGCGAAACTGACTCATCGAACCCTGGCTCATATCGTCCTGGATGTACAACATTCACATCTCCAATTTTGAAGTATTTCAAAGATGCACTAATTGCCTGATTATCTTCAGTTCCTGGTTTCCAAAAACCTGTAACATTCATCAAAGCAATATCATCTATTACCTTTCTCAACCATGGAGTGTACGACATAGATACACCTGCTCCACGCAAGCTGAATGCGTATTTTGCAGGATTCCAGTGCTGAGAATATACGTCTGGTGCTGTTGCCACACCTGCGTCTCCCATCCCCCCTGCTCTTGCATCGGGTGCAATTGTCAACACGGGTGCTGCCACAGGAATAGGATTTACATCACGTTGTGCAAACACACCTACAGACACTGTAAGTAGTGATGCTAATAAGATTTTAGAGAAAATTCTGTTCATTGTATTATTTTAATAATAAATTTCGTTTTGTATTTCTAAAGTTTGTATGCGATTATATATTCTTTCATTTTGCAAGTTAAGCATACTAAAGACTATAACTTCTTTTATATATCTTTATTGCACAAACTCATATTTTTAACATTTAATATCTCAACAAATAGAGACTTCAAGTAGTTTTTGGTTCTCAATATAACCTACTAAGCCATCTCCTATATTCACTTTACCCACTCCTGCGGGTGTTCCTGTAAATATTAAGTCTCCAGTTTTAAGTGTAAAGAATTGACTAACGTAGGCAATCAGGTGATCTATTGAGTGAATCATCTCTGCCGTATTTCCATCTTGAACCTTTCCCTCATTAAGAGTTAATGTAAAGTTCAAATTATGCAAATCCAGATTTTCCTTGGAAATAAATTCACCTAATATCGCTGAGTTATCAAATGCCTTTGCAATTTCCCAAGGCAATCCTTTTTGCTTTAGTTCCGCTTGCAAGTCTCTAGCCGTCATATCTAAGCCAATAGTAACTTCCTCATAATATCTGTGAGCAAAACGTTCCGCAATATTTTTCCCTACCTTGCATATCTTAATCACTATTTCGGCTTCATAATGCACTTCAGTAGTAAAATCGGGAATATAGAAATTCTTTTTATCTGTAGATAGAATTGTGGTATCAGGTTTCATAAATAAAACAGGTGCAGTGGCTACATCAGCAGCTTTGCGTCCCATCTCTTCATTATGTGCTTGATAATTTTGACCTACACAAATTATCTTCATTGCATTTGTCGTTTTATAATTTTCGGGTGCAAAGATACTATTTTATTTCCAGAGGTTTAATAAGTCCGAGTATCTTTCTAATCCTCATCATAATAACACCCCAAAAACCTTCTGCAAAAATACCTGTATCCATCTTAGACACGCCTAAAACTCTATTAACAAAAATGATAGACACTTCTTTTATCTTGAAACCTAGTGTATAAGCTGTATATTTCATCTCCACTTGAAAAGCATATCCCTTAAATTTAATCTCATCCAAGTCTATGGTTTCTAACACTTTTCTCTTGTAACAGACAAATCCAGCCGTAGTATCATATATCTTCATTCCTGTAATGATACGCACATAGATGGAAGCAAAATAAGACATCAACACTCGCCCCATAGGCCAGTTGACCACATTGACTCCTGTACAATAGCGAGAGCCCACCGAAACATCCGCATCATTCTCTTTACATGCCAAATACAATTTCTCTAAATCATTAGGATTATGAGAGAAGTCTGCATCCATTTCAAAAATATACTGATAATCTCTCTTCAATGCCCATTTAAAGCCCTCTATATATGCCGTTCCTAGCCCTAGTTTTCCAGCACGCTCTATAATATATAGCCTATCGGAATATTCAGACTGCAAAGACTTTACAATATCGGCTGTGCCATCAGGAGACCCATCGTCAATGATGAGAATGTTGAAATGAAGATCGAGATTGAAAACTGTGTGAATAATATTCTCAATATTTTCTTTCTCGTTATATGTAGGTATCAATACAAGTAGCTCAGACATCTTTTTCATAGGGTCAAAAATAGCACTTTATTTTTTGATGACTTACAAAGGTAGAATTAAAAAAGCACAAAAGAAAGCAATAGTTATTTCCACTAAACAAAAAATAATAGAATCATTTTATGGAATTCTATTGAAACAAATATCTATGATATAAAAGGGAAGAATAGCATTAAGACAGATTTTGAAATAAAAATAAACTTTTTTGAAATTATTTATGGAATCCTCTGCAATGCTTTCTCTATAGGGTAAGAAACAATAAGAAATTTGTTAAACGATTTAAATATTAATAGTCATGAAAAAGTCAATCAAACTAAATTCCCAAGAGTGGTGTGATATTGTTTTCAGTGGAAAAAACAAATCATATGGAGCATACGAAATGCGAATGAGTTCGTCTAAGAGACACATTGTAGCTTTCCTATGTATGTTGATGCTACCAATAGCAGTTATTTTACTGTCATTGATTGTAAATAAGGTACAAGCTAGCAATTCAGAATATGGTGATAATATCAAGGTAGATATTGTGATGTCTCAGCTCAAGCCAGATGAGCCAATAGAAGACATAGTGGACTTAACTGTACCTGAACCACCTAAACCACTTCCTCTCAACTCTATTGAATTCGTTCCTCCCGTTATTGGAGAGGATGCAGATGTGCCTGACGATTTGGAAGTGAATACAATGGAAGATGTGTTACATGATACAAGAGCAGTTGGCTATATGAATGTGGATACTGGAACGGACGACTTATCTGCCGAACTAGCACAGGTTGCTGCGGAGATTAGTATAATAACCGAAGAACCAGTTGTTATGGAATTTGCTGAAGTCATGCCACAATTTCCTGGTGGACAAACAGAGATGATGAGATATGTTGGCGACAATTTGAGATACCCAGTTGTAGATCAAGAAAATGGAACACAGGGACGTGTAACTGTTAGATTTGTAGTAACCAAGACTGGCGAAATTGATCAAGTGCAAGTGGTAAGAGGAGTTAGTCCAACATGTGATAAAGAGGCAATTAGAGTAGTAAAATCGATGCCTAGATGGATACCTGGCAAGCAAAATGGCAAACCAGTAGCAGTTTACTTCACCCTTCCAGTTTTATATAGGCTGAAGTAGTTTTAAGTCAACCTTGGGGAAAGAGATAGGCAAGCGTGTCTATCTCTTCCTGTTTTACAAACAAAAAAGCAGTAGAGATTTTCTACTGCTTTTATTATTCTTTCAATCCTTCATCGACAAGGCAATTCTCTTTCGTCCTTCGTCCACCTCTTTCACAGTCACCATAACATGTTGATGTAGCGACACAATTTCTGTTGGGTCTGAGACAAAGCGATTTGCTAATTCTGAGATATGTACCAACCCATTTTCTTTGACGCCTATATCCACAAAACATCCAAAATTAGTTACATTGGTCACAATACCTGGCAACTTCATTCCCGCCTTTACATCAGCAATCGTTTTGATTGTCGGATCAAACTGAAATTGTTTGATTTGCTCACGAGGATCTCGCCCTGGTTTATCCAATTCCTCTATAATATCCGTTAGCGTTGGCAAGCCGATCACATCTGTTACATAATTTTTCAAGTCGATGTTTTTCTTCAACTCTTTATTCTCTATCAAGTCATTTACGGTACAAGCCAAATCTTTTGCCATAGTCTCCACTACATGATAGCTTTCAGGATGGACTGCCGAGTTATCCAATGGATTCTTAGCATCCGTAATTCTTAAGAAACCTGCACATTGCTCGTAAGTTTTAGCTCCCATACGAGGAACTTTCAGTAGCTCTTTTCTCGATTTAAATGCTCCATGCTCTGCTCTATAATCTACTATATTCTGAGCCAAGGTAGCCCCCAAACCTGACACGTAAGTCAGTAGATGCTTGCTTGCTGTATTCACATTCACTCCCACCAGATTCACACAACTTTCAACTGTTTGATCTAGCGAGGTTTTTAATTTTGTTTGATCCACATCATGTTGATACTGCCCTACTCCAATGGATTTAGGGTCTATTTTTACCAACTCTGCCAACGGATCCATCAATCTACGACCAATAGAAATGGCTCCACGAACAGTTACGTCATAGTTTGGAAACTCATCTCTAGCCGTTTTGGATGCTGAGTAAATAGATGCACCATTCTCGCTTACAACAAATACCAAGACCTCTTTTTCGTATCTAAGATTCGTTATAAAATTCTCTGTTTCACGACTAGCCGTTCCATTCCCGATAGCAATAGCCTCTATTCCATAAGTAGAAACTATTTGAACAATCTTATTTCCAGCCTTTTGATAGTCATTTTGAGGAGGATGTGGATAAATTGTTTCATTATGCAATAGATTACCTTCGGCATCTAAACATACTAATTTACAGCCTGTTCTAAAACCAGGGTCTATTCCCAACACTCTTTTCTGTCCTAGAGGAGCAGCCAAAAGAAGTTGACGCAAATTTTCTACAAAAACACGAATAGCCTCTTCATCTGCCAAAGCCTTAGACATATTCGCAAATTCCGTTTCAATAGATGGCTTAAGCAATCGTTTGTAAGCATCCTCAATAGCATCAGCAACTATCACAGAACTCTGATTATCATTATCTCCTTTGAGGAAAATTCTATCCAATTTATCTAAAGCAGTATCCTCCGTAGGAGCAATTCCCACACGCAAGAAACCTTCAGCTTCGCCTCTACGCATTGCCAACAATCGGTGCGACGAACAACGAGATAGTGGTTCATTGACATCAAAATAGTCTCTATATTTATCACCCTCTTCCTCTTTGCCTTTTACCACCTTAGAAACAATGTGTGCCTCACGTTGAAATACATTTCTAATGCCATTTCTAGCCTCTTCGTTCTCTGTAATCCATTCTGCAATAATATCACTAGCACCCGCAATAGCCTCTTCCACATCCTTCACATCATCATTGATAAAAGGATTTGCCTTCGACTTCACATCCACATTGTATTGTTGCATGAAAATCAATTCAGCCAATGGCTCTAAACCTTTTTCACGAGCCATTTCAGCTCTTGTTCTGCGTTTAGGTTTATATGGAAGATAAATATCTTCTAGCTCTGATGGATTCCAACAATTAGTGATACGATTCTTCAACTCATCAGTCAATTTTCCTTGCTCTTCGATAGAACTTAAAATTGTTTCTTTGCGTTTAAGCAATTCATTGAATTTATCGTTCTGTTCTTTGATAGATGCTACTTGAACCTCATCGAGCCCACCCGTTACTTCTTTTCTATATCTACTTATAAAAGGAATGGTTGCTCCTGATTCTAAGAGTTCTACAGTTTTGGCAATCTGAGACTCTTTGATCCCCAGTGCAGTTGAAATTAATGCGTTAATAGTCATAAATTAAGTTCTCAGAACTTTTTATTGTCCATTCAAGTATAACTATCATTGACAGTTACAACTTTAAAATGCGACTTTAATTATTAATATTTATATATAGATTTACAACAAATATACAAATTTGGAATTTAAAAGAAAGAATAAGTGAATACAGATAACGAAAGCGGCTGCTAACAATTAAGTTAACAGCCGCTTTTATTCTATACTATTTCAATCAAAACTGACACAAGAAGGTAACCAAAAATGGCACACATAAATCTAATGTCAAACCATGAAAAATAGCAATAAAGACAAATGCCGAACCCGAAACCTGAGTAACGATAGGCAAAGTAGTATCCAAGGTAGTTGCACCACCTGCGGCAATAGGCGCTAGTTTTCCGAAATAGACTGCCAAAACTGGAGCTATTAACAAAGTTGATAACTCTCTGATTATATTGGATGCTAAGGCAATAGTTCCTAATTCTGCCCCTTTATATTCTGTTATAAATATACTTGATAGTGAGTAATATCCAAAGCCAGAGCCTACTGCCATTGTATCGAATGCTGAAAACTGATCAAATAATAAACTCACAAGAGCCGTACCCAAAAGTGTTCCTACAATAGTTGCCAATGGAACTAACAGAATTTTTGGTTTACTCTTTCTCAAGGTCGATAAAATGGATTTATCGTACCCAATATTGATACCAATCAACAATAATAATGCACATAACACATAAATTGTGAAATCACCATTATGCAAAGCTTCGGGCAATAACTCATAGCGTCCCGAAACCATTCCTAGGATAAAACATCCTAAAATGATTAGACTTCCTTTCATAAGAATAAGTTTTTTTGAAGTTCTGTAATTTAATTAAACAGGCTTGTTAGCTAACACATCTGTTGATACATCTTGTACTGGCGCTTTCTTCTCCTCAAAGAAATGCTTGTACACAATCCATGACATCAACACACTACCTGCAATGGCTGCCGAAGTAATGATAAACGCCTGCATACCAATACTTGCAAGGTTATTCATTATGGCATCATTTTTTCCTACAGATTTGCCCAAAAGAAATAGTAACACAAAAATGACTCCCGTCATCAATTTTCCAATAATCGTCAAGTTCGGAATTCTTCTCAATCCTACTCCGATACCAATACCTCCCAGTAAAAATAAAAAAATAATAAACATAACTTTTCTTTAAGTATGTTCAATAAATCGTTTAAATAGCATAATGCAAGGAAGGAGACTTATTTTATCCCTCACATGCACTGAATAAACAACAATGTGTAAATAAAGTTGCGCCAAAGGTGCTTTTATCTTCAATATTTCTGACATTTTTCTTTTTCGAAAACTGCTGTCTGAAATATTTTGCGCAAAAATAGTCATTTACATTTTCATGACAAAATTTAAAGTAAACTCTTTATTTCTTAAAATATAAATCAGACTAGTACCAAACTACTCCCGAAAACTTTGTAAATTTGTAATCAAATAATTAAGAACGCTAAAATAGCTAATAACAAATATATGCATAAATCAGGTTTTGTAAATATTGTAGGAAACCCCAATGTAGGAAAATCGACATTAATGAATCGCCTTGTTGGAGAGCGTGTTTCTATAATAACTTCTAAGGCACAAACAACTCGTCATCGTATTTTGGGAATCGTAAATACTGATGATTATCAGATAGTTTACTCAGATACGCCAGGGGTTCTTCGTCCAAACTATAAGTTACAAGAACAAATGCTAGGCTTCTCAGAATCAGCATTAAATGACGCTGATGTACTGCTGTATATGACTGATGTGGTAGAAAAAACAGACAAGAATGAGAAATTTTTATCTAAAGTACAGCGTGTAGATGTGCCTGTTTTGCTACTTATCAATAAAGTAGATCAAACCAATCAAAAAGACTTAGAGGCATTGGTTATGCAATGGAAAACGTTATTGCCAAAGGCTGAAATATATCCTCTGTCGGCAACCAATAATTTCAATATAGACACTATTAAATCAAGAATATTAGAGCTATTACCCGAGTCTCCTCCCTACTTTGAAAAAGATGCTTTGACAGATCGTCCTGCACGCTTTTTCGTTACTGAGATAGTACGTGAGAAAGTTCTATTGTACTATCAAAAAGAAGTTCCGTACTCGGTAGAAGTGGTAGTTGAGGAGTTCAAAGAAGAAGAGAATATAATCAACATGCGAGTGCTAATCATCGTAGAACGTGATAGCCAAAAAGGGATTATCATTGGGAATAAGGGTGCTGCCATCAAAAAACTAGGTACAATGGCTCGTAAGGATATTGAGCGTTTCTTTGACAAAAAAGTATTTATGGAAATGTATGTCAAAGTGGAAAAAGACTGGAGAAGTAGAGATAATATTCTCCGAAACTATGGATACAAACTTGATTAAGGTTTCAGACCTATTAAAATACAAAAAGCGAGTTAGATCAAATTAACTCGCTTTTTATTTATATCAATTGTATAAAAATATTACTCTTCTATCTTAAAACCAATTTCGGTCAAATCTTCCCAAAATGCAGGATATGATTTTGATACCACATGAGGCTCAGCAATATTCAACGAAGGAAGCTTGAAAGCTGCTGGCGCAAAAGCCATTGCCATTCTATGATCTTCGTAAGTCTTAATAGCCGCATTTTCTGTAGGTTCGCAACGCTCTCCATCCCACTCCATAATGCTATTTTCTCTATCTGAAATCACATAACCCAGCTTTTTCATCTCTTTCTTGAGAGCCTCTATTCTGTCAGTTTCTTTGATTTTAAGAGATTGAAGCCCTGTAAATAAGAAAGGAATACCAAGCATACAACAAGTAACCACGAAAGTTTGCGCCAAATCTGGCTCATTAACAAAATCGTGGAACATCTTTTTCACAATTCTATCTGTTTTACACAGCTTAACTCCATCAGCCGTATATTCAGTTTCAACTCCCAAATCAAGGAATAGCTCAGCCACTTTTGAGTCACCTTGCATACTATCTTTGAACAGTCCTTTAAGTTCTACTTTAGCCTTATTTGCCAATGAAACCATTGAATACCAATAAGATGCAGCAGACCAATCCGATTCAACTAGATAATTTGTTGGTTTGTAAATATCAGGATTTATATATATTGTATTTCCTTCCCAACGTGCATTAACTCCAAACTCTTTCATCATCCCTAAAGTAAGTTTGATGTATGGTTTAGAAATCACATTTCCTTCAAGATGAATCACTAAGCCCTTTCTCATATTAGGAGCAACCATCAATAAAGCCGAAATAAACTGAGAACTAACTCCTCCAGAAAGGTGTATTTCACCTCCCTCCATCGCACTGCCCTTAATTTTGAGCGGAGGACAACCAATCTTTCCAAGATATTCTATGCGAGCACCAAGAGAAATGAGTGCATCCACCAAAACATGAATAGGACGCTCTTGCATTCGTTCAGTTCCTGTAATTATCCATTCACCAGGCAGATGCGCAAGAAAAGCATTTAGAAATCGCATCGATGTTCCAGCAGCTTTTACATCTATCAGGTTGCTAGTCATACTAAAAGCATCTATCATGACCAATGTATCATCAC
>JASLEN010000086.1 GCA_030151105.1 Dysgonomonas sp. | reverse complement strand
CTTAAAGATATGCTTCCTATTCTAGAATCAGCATTGAAAACAAGCAAACCGCTTCTTATCATTGCAGAAGATATAGATTCTGAAGCTCTTACAACTCTTGTTGTAAACCGCCTACGTGCAGGTCTTAAAGTTGCTGCTGTGAAAGCTCCAGGATTTGGAGATCGCAGAAAAGAAATGTTAGAAGACATTGCTGTACTTACAGGTGGTACTGTTGTTTCGGAAGAAAAAGGTCTAGCACTAGAATCTGCAACTCTTGAAATGCTTGGTACTGCTGAAAAAGTAACTATCAACAAAGACACGACTACTATCGTAAACGGTGCTGGAGAAAAAGTAAACATTGAAGCTAGAATTGGACAAATAAAAGCTGCAATGGAAACTACAACATCTGACTACGACAAAGAAAAACTACAAGAACGTCTTGCTAAATTGGCAGGTGGTGTAGCTGTTCTTTATGTAGGTGCTGCTTCGGAAGTGGAAATGAAAGAGAAAAAAGACAGAGTAGAAGATGCTCTATCTGCAACTCGTGCTGCTATCGAAGAAGGAACTGTTCCTGGTGGAGGTACTGCATACATACGTGCTATTGATGCTCTAGACAAACTAAAAGGCGAAAACGATGACGAGCAAACTGGTATCGAAATCGTAAAACGTGCTATTGAAGAGCCTCTTCGCACAATCGTGAACAACTGCGGAAAAGAAGGTGCAGTGGTAGTACAAAAAGTTCGTGATGGAAAAGACGACTTTGGATACAATGCTCGCACGGACAAATACGAAAACTTGAATGCAGCTGGTGTTATCGACCCTGCCAAAGTTAGCCGTGTAGCTCTTGAGAACGCAGCATCTATCGCAGGAATGTTCTTGACTACTGAGTGCGTTATTGCTGACAAAAAAGAAGACAACCCAATGCCTCCTATGCCACCAATGGGGGGAGGAATGGGCGGAATGATGTAATTCATCCCCTTCTACAAAATGATAGAAAAGACCTCTTAGTTAAATTTGACTAGGAGGTCTTTTTATTTTAAGACTGATTAGCTTTAGGAAAGAACTTTTCACTTACATTTGCGTTCATATTGAATAATTAATTTTATTTGAAAACGCACTATGTTCAAACTACGACTCTACACATTTGTTGCTGCCATATTAGTAACACTTTCTATCACAGCCAAAGATAGATTATACAACCCTGTACAAAAGGTAGATACGATTCACTCCACTGCCATTGTTTTAGAAAAGACTCCTGTTGTCATCTTGGGTGACACATTGTTCAACATATACGGCAATATCGGTTCTTTCACATCCAAGAATAGAGCCAAATCGATAGAGGAAAAGGTATTAATGTTAGGAAGTAATTATCTCTTCGAGGGCGACTCTGTCAAATTTGTAGCTGTAATGGACTACCTCAATATTGTCTATCAAGACGAAATATTGATGAGTATAGATAGTATTCAAGCAGCACAAGAGGGCAAAACTAAATTTGAGGCTGCTCAATATTATCGACAACGTATTATAGACTCAGTTATATTTCAAATAGAAAATACGACTTGGGAACAGATCCTTCTGCAAATAGCGGGCTGTATAGGTATCGTCATTGCCGAAGTATTTGCTATCAGATTGCTATCCTATGCTTTTAGACGCTTGAAGGTACTGATTAGACTTCAACGAGGCAAGAAAATAAAAGGAGCTTTTAGAGTTATTGACGATCAACGAGCCACTTTGATAATAATATCTATTGCTAGAGTATTTCGTTTTCTCCTTATCTTAATATTCTTATATATAGGATTACTTGCTATTTTCAAGCTGTTTCCTTATACCAAACATATTTCAGACGAACTACTAGGCTATGTCATACTTCCTCTGAAGGCAATTGGAAAAAGCGTTGTGGCTTATATGCCCAAGCTTTTTACTATTCTAGTCATTATATTTATATTTAGATATATTCAGAAATTCTTTCGATCTGTAACGGAAAAAGTGGCAACAGGAAAAATCTCAATCAAAGGATTTTATCCCGATTGGGCGCACCCAACCTACAATATTACATGTGGTCTTTTATTTATTTTCATGTTCATTCTTATTTTTCCATACCTACCTAACTCTGACTCTCAGATATTTCAAGGAGTATCCGTTTTTGTGGGGATTATCTTCTCTCTAGGCTCCACTAGTGTTGTTGGCAATCTTGTATCAGGTTTGGTAATTACTTATATGCGCCCGTTCAAAAAAGGAGATCGTATAAAAATAGGGGAGCATGTTGGTGATGTGGTAGAAAAATCAGCTTTAGTGACCAGAATAAAGACACCCAACAATGAAATCATAACCATCCCTAACTCTAATGTAATGGCTGCTCAAACAGTCAACTATTCACACTCGGCACGCATACATGGATTGATTATACAGAATACTGTGGGAGTGGGTTACAATATTCCATGGCAAAAGGTACATGAGATGCTCAACGAAGTGGCAGAACGAACTGAGCACGTTTCTAAACGTCAGAAGCCATTTATTACACAAGTAGGATTCGATGATTACTATGTTAATTATCAACTTAATGTCTATATCAAGGATGCCAAGCTAATGACTAGAATCTTATCAGACTTACGCCAACATACACAAGACGTCTTCGCCGAAAATAATATAGAAATGGTATCACCACAATATATTATCAATAGAAGCGAAGGAACAGGAGTTAGTGCTATTCCTCCTAAACACAATGAAGATAAACCTATAGAATAAGAAGTTCATCAAAGACTTAGATATTTGGTGAATATATAGGTTTCTTTTGTGACGAAGTTTTTCTATCTTTGAGAGAACACAACTTTTTAAAAGCCTCCTCTCATTTTTAGGGGTGGAACAATGTTCTTTTACAGATAAAAATCACTTAACTAAAGTAACCATGTCTAAAAAACTCTTTGCAGTTAGCATTAGCATTGTAGCAGCCTCAGCAGGCATAGCTACCTATATCTATTTCAAAAAGAAGAGAGATGCCAAGAAGAAAAATCTTCCTGTATCTTTTATTTGAATTTGTTTTTAGCTCAATTCTCTAATATCTGTTATTCCTGTTCTATTGAATAGGAGACGATATTTTTTGTTATACTCGTTACTATCTGACACACAGTTGAGAATAAAATAGAGGGAGTAAACTTTCACTCCTTCAACTGTTTCATAACCTTCAAACTCATTCAGATTATAGAGAGGGATAGAAGGATTGTCCATCTTTTGCAAATATTGAGTAAGATTGAATCTAGTGATATCATTTATACCCGTCAATTTATACTCCTTATATTTTTCAATTTCCTTATGCGACAAATGAAGTCGTTTTCTATAGAGTATTATTTTTTCGCTATACACCCTATTCTCAGCCTCCACCAAAGGTGTACGACTACGAAGTGCTGATATATCTTCTGGGAGCTTTTCTTCTTCAATAAAATCAAAAGACTCTTTAAGCACACCTATTTCTTGATTTCTGATGCTCAACTTCAATTTTGCATCAAAGTATTTCTTAGACATCGTGGACGTAAAATAGAAACGCATCACATCCTTTATTCTATCTTTGAATACATAGCTAATAACCAAAATAACGAATAAGTCTGTCGTAAAGCTTCCATAGCGTTGAGTGGCTACGAATGATATTACAGTAGCAAATATCATAGCAATGGCTGCAGCTATACCAAAATACACCTGTTTTGCAAATGCTCCATCAGCTTTCTTGACAATATGAAGAAAGAGATCGCTCTCTACAAATTTTTTGAGAATACCACGTTGCAGAATCAACAAACTATTTCGACGCTCATCCTTAGATTCTAAGACCATAAAACCTTGCGTCTTCTTATAGTCTATCTCATTTTTAATGAGTTCTGTTACTAAAGGTTTTATATCATTGAAAACTGGACTTTTCTTCAGCCTTCTCATTATTTCGTAGGAGTGTTGTTCTATAATATTGCCTAGAAATTCATCCCCAAAGATAAAGAATTGTATCTGCTCGTCAGTCAAGATTTCGGAGCTCAAGGAAGCTCTATATCGCCTATATCTGGCTTGTATTGCTCTCACATTGTCAATATACTCACGAGTCAATGCTACAATCTTGCGAGAACTTTCGGTTGTGCATATAGCATCAGCCTCACGACGAAGAGCACTTTTGACAATGCACATCAACATTTTCACTTGATACGAATAATGCTCTGTCAGAGCAGCATCTTCTGGATTAGCACCCAATTGCTCTATCGCCTTCTTTAATCGGGGAAATGGACCTCTACCCTCTGTCAATACTTCCTTGAGAGTATAAATAGGTGTTATGAGACGAATATTAGTCTTAACATCTCGATAGAACTGCTCCTTGGAGTATGTATTTCGATTAATATCCAGACTATTGGGAACGAAAATCCATGTATTGATTTTAAATTCATTGATATCCTCCTTTGCCCTTTGGGTAATGGTGATTCCACTTTTAAATTCTACAGAAAATTTGTCGTGCTGCTTTACCTCAATATTAATCATACTATCTCACTCCCTTATATCAAACGAGCCTTCTAGCCTTCAATTACCAATAAAACAATTATTAAAGTGCCCAATTCTTGAATGGGTTTCTACTCAGTGCTGCGTTGTAGTATTTTTCTTGACCTGTAACTTCATCGCCTAGCCAATCTGGTTTTTCAAACTGCTCGTCAACTGCATTTAACTCCACCTCAGCTACAATAAGCCCTTCGTTTTCTCCCAAGAACTCATCAACCTCGTAGGTGTGTGCCCCACAAGAAACGAGGTAACGTATCTTTTCTATTTTTCCTGGTTCACAAAGTCCTAGCAAATCCTTAGCATCGCTAGTGGAGATTTCTTTTTCCCATTCAAATCGAGAAACTCCATCTGCACTTCCTATACCTTTTATAGTCAAAAAACCTTTATCCCCTTTTATGCGCACTCTTACAGAACGTTCTGCCACAGAAGAGAGATAACCCTGGGCTATCTCTTCACTCTCATAAGAAGAGGACTTAAAGTCTCCCTTCACCAAAAACTTTCGTTCTATTTCTAATGCCATCTTGGTTCAATCGAGTCTAAGTTAAGGACGTGCAACTCCTGTTTCTTTGATAGCTCCTAAGTCCGGATAAAAAATCACTTTCAATGGATTGCTGCGATCTCCGAACTGTTTATTGTCCAAAACATCTTGAGTACCAAACTGAACAACATCACACTCCTTGTTCACAATCATTTTTCCCTTAAATTCTAACTGATAAGTTGCTTTTGCTGGAATATTATAAACTATCCCTTTAGCAAATTTCTTTTCTCTTTCCGCAATCTCTTTATCCGACAAGAACGACTCTCTCACAGGATTCTTTGCTTTCAACGACAAATAGATAGGTTCTCCAGCCAAATCATTAGCTTCTACCACTCCTAGCTTTTGAGAAAAACGAGCTACCACAGTCTCTGAAATATCTTTATTATTAGGCTCTATTTTTAGTTTTTTTATCAATTGCTCTTTGATTTCAGTTCCCACAAAAAGGGCAGTCAAAGCTTGCTCTTGTTCTTCGAGTCGTTGCATCACAAGTTTATAAGCATCACCATCAGGTGGCATATTATCTGCATCGCCTGTCAAAATATCATTTCTACTTTCACGCAATTTGTAGATTTGCTTTGCAACCAATTCGGCTTGTTTAGCAGAAGACCCAGCACGTAAAATCTCCTCCGAAAAATATTGGCGAGCATTTGCTGGCGCTTTCTTTGCTTGCTGCTTGTCAGCATTAGTATCTTTTGCGGGGAAAGTATATTCACCGTTTATAGCACAAAGCATTCCATCATCTGTTAAGGTCAGATATGCCGCTGCCGAGTTTGGGCGAAATTCTACCATAAATGAATTTTGCTTGTTAGGAACGCCTATAGTAGTAGCATCTATTCCATCCAAAACATACTCTACGGCAGTTTCTATCACAGGGTCTGATACACTAAGATAGCGTTCAGCATACATATAAAATTCGCCAGCAGTACGTGTTACTTTTGTATAGTTGAGTGTTATATCAAGTGCTGTCTTAGGCAATACATAGCTCACACCAAAGTCATTAGCTTTCACAGCATCCATTCGCACTGTTTTTTGAGCATATGCGCCAAGCCCTACTGGTCGCCTTTGGCTTTATCCATACCGTAAGCTAGGGCTGATGCTGTCGGCTCGTTAATAATCCGCTTAACATCTAAGCAGGCAATACGACCCGCATCTTTAGTGGCTTGACGCTGACTATCGTTAAAGTATGCAGGAACCGTGACTACCGCTTCGGTAACTGGCTCACCGAGGTAGTCCTCAGCGGTTTTCTTCATTTTCTTCAAGACTTCCGCAGAAATCTGTGGCGGTGCCATTTTTTCGCCTTTTACTTCAACCCAGGCATCACCATTGTCCGCTTTAACAATAGC
>JASLEN010000069.1 GCA_030151105.1 Dysgonomonas sp. | reverse complement strand
GGTCTATCTGCTTCTGCAATGCGTCCAAAGTCATGGAATGTACCAATAGCATCTTCTTTTGATACAGCAATATCTCTAGTGCTTACCAAATTGTTAGGAGTTTTATCACTAATAACATGTTGAATAACATCTGAAGTTGGTTCTGCATTGAAGTCTCCTGTAAGTACCACAGGCAAATCTCCAGCTATTTCATGAGCACGTTCAAGCATCAAAGTCACACCATTGATACGAGCAGTAACTCCCACATGGTCTAAGTGTGTGTTGATTGCAAAGATTCTCTTTTTAGTAGCAAGATCTTCTAGAAATGCCCAAGTAGCTACACGAGTACAAGCAGCATCCCAGCCCATAGAACCTGGCACTTCTGGAGTTTCGCTCAACCAAAATGTTCCTGACTCAATTTCTTTGAACTTGTCTTTTTTATAAAATAGAGCACTAAATTCACCTTCATTTTTTCCGTCTTCACGTCCTACACCCAAAGCTGTATATTCAGGAAGTCTATCACGCAGGTCTTGCATTTGATTTGGTAACACCTCTTGTGTACCTACAATATCTACATCATAGTTTTTGATCATTTGTGCTGCCACATCTTTTCTATATTTCCAATTGTTGAGGCTATCTCCATCATGATCCAATCTGATATTAAAAGTCATCACTTTCAATTCCAAAGGTTTAGATTCAGTACATGATGCAAGAAGTGCAACTGCTAGAAAAGCTGTAAAAGCATATAAAATTTTTCTCATAAGATTTAATTATATATTGATTTTTAGTAAATAGTTTTTGTGACAATCACAAAGTTAGTCTCATTTTACCTTTATGCAATATTTAATCTTCTTTTTGTACCTTAGAATTTGTAGCCAACACCTAGCTTGACGCCTAGGTTATAGAAATTTTCGTGCCTATCAGAACTCAGCTCATTGGTCTGAAAATAAGGATTGATTATCACACAATAATTTTCTTTGAAATCAAATTTAGCACCAATTCCCACAAGTAATCCAAATTTGCCATTTATAGTAGATTCTAATTTATCTTTTTTGCTACTATATTTCTTTCCTTTGTCGAAGTTCAATATCGTTCCTCCACTTACAAAAAAGTAGTTACAGAAACTATACTTTACTTGGATTGGCATTGAAACATAATTAATTTTAAAAGAGCCTTTAGTTACTGGGAATTCAGGTCCTAGCGAAGCTGAACTTTTCGAGTTTATTTTGTTAGAAGAATAATGTATTCCTGATAGCACTTCAAAATTCTTAAAGAGTTCTCTACTATACTCCAAACCTATAGCATAGCCCATTTTACCATCATAACTCCCTCCTCCATCAATTCCGCTACGTGTTCTGTAATGCACCAAACTTGGCGCTCCTATTACATATACTGTATTCTTTTTCTCATTTTGAGCACTAAGAAATGGAAGCACAAGAATCATACTAAGCAGTAATAATGTCAATCTTTTCATAGTTTAAATAGATTAGTGTTAAAGATTTAGATTGTTTTCAAAACAAAACCAACATAAAAATCAGCAAAACAATCAATTTGAAATAAAAACATCAAAAAGACTAGCTCTCTGTTCTCTAACATCATATATTCTAAAGGCTAGTGGTTGGTTTTATAAATAGTTTCTTTACCTTTGTCCGAATTTAAGAAGTTTAGAAAAGAAAAATTAATTAATTTATGATTAATCCGATTACAAAGAGTATCGACCTAGGTGATGGAAGGACTATCACCCTCGAAACTGGTAAATTGGCAAAGCAAGCTGAGGGTTCAGTGATGCTACGTATGGGCGACACTATGCTATTGGCTACAGTGTGTGCTGCAAAAGAAGCCAAACCAGATGTAGATTTTATGCCACTACAAGTGGAGTATAGAGAAAAATATGCGGCAGCAGGTCGCTTCCCTGGAGGTTTCCTTAAGAGAGAAGCAAGACCATCTGACCACGAAATATTAGTATGTCGTTTAATAGACCGTGCTTTACGTCCACTATTTCCAGACGACTACCATGCTGACGTTTTTGTAAACGTTATTCTATTTTCATCAGATGGCAAAGATATGCCTGATGCACTTGCAGGACTTGCAGCATCAGCAGCTTTAGCAGTTTCTGATATTCCGTTCAATGGTCCTATCTCAGAAGTGAGAGTGGCTCGTGTGGATGGGAAATTTATTGTAAACCCTACTTTCGAACAATTGGCTGAGGCTGATATGGACATCATGGTGGGTGCTACAATGGACAACATTATGATGGTGGAAGGAGAAATGAAAGAAGTTTCGGAAGCAGAAATGCTTGAAGCGATCAAAGTTGCTCATGAAGCTATTAAAGTTCAATGTCAAGCTCAAATTGAATTGATGGAAGCTGTTGGTAAAACAGTGAAACGTGAATACTGCCATGAGGAAAATGACGAAGAGCTGAAAAAAGATGTTTGGGCAAAATGTTACGATAAAGCATTTGCAGTAGCAACATCTTGCAATACAAACAAACATGAACGTGGCGATAACTTTGGCGCTATCATCAAAGAATACAAAGAGGCTCTTTCGGAAGAAGAACTAGCTGAAAAAGGAGCTCTTATCAATAAATACTACCACGATGTAGAGAAAGAAGCTATGCGTCGTTCTATCCTAGATGAAGGAAAACGCTTGGATGGTCGTAAGACTGACGAGATTCGTCCTATCTGGGGAGAGGTAGATTACCTTCCAGGATCGCATGGTTCGTCTGTGTTTACACGTGGAGAAACTCAGTCTTTGACTACAGTAACTCTAGGGACAAAACTAGACGAAAAATTGGTAGATGACGTTTTGAATTATGGTAAAGAAAGATTCTTGCTTCACTACAACTTCCCTCCATTCTCAACTGGTGATGCTCGTCCACAACGTGGTGTAGGTCGTCGTGAGATTGGTCACGGAAACTTGGCACACCGTGCATTGAAAGGAATGATTCCTGCTGACTACCCATATGTAGTTCGTGTGGTTTCTGAAATTCTAGAATCTAACGGTTCATCTTCAATGGCAACTGTATGTGCTGGAACTATGGCACTTATGGATGCTGGTGTAACTATTGCAAAACCAGTAACAGGTATTGCGATGGGACTTATCTCAGAAAATAAAGGGACTAACTTTGCTGTTCTTTCTGATATTTTGGGAGACGAAGACCACCTAGGAGACATGGACTTCAAAGTGTGTGGTACAAAAGATGGTATCACAGCTGCACAAATGGACATCAAAGTAGATGGTCTATCTTACGAAATCCTAGAAAGAGCATTGGAGCAAGCAAAAGCTGGTCGTATGCACATCATGGAAAAAGTATTGGAAGTGATTGCAGAACCACGTCAAGAGTTCAAAGCTAACGCTCCACGTATCGAAGTGATTATGATTGAGAAAGACTTCATTGGTGCTGTAATAGGACCTGGAGGAAAAATCATCCAAGCACTTCAAGAAGAAACTGGTGCAACT
>JASLEN010000407.1 GCA_030151105.1 Dysgonomonas sp. | reverse complement strand
TCCTCCTACATAGTCAGCGCTACAAGGTAGTATGCAGTCGAAACATAACAGATCTCTTTCTGAGGCACTCTTGCGATATATTTTCATTCCATTGACCTCTACTGAGTAATATTGGTCAGGAGCTGGTGCACCTTTTATTGTTCTCGTATATTCAATAGATGTAGGCACTTTGATCAAATCGAGAACTGATTCAGATTCAGCTTTCTGATGATATACCCAACGCCCAGAATATAAGCAGACAAAGGTAATAGTAATTATTGTTAAAACAACGTTAAAGTTAAAATGTTCATACTTCTTTACAAACATTTCAAGATATTTTATCCTTTTTAGTAGCAGCAAAGCTACAATGAACGAAAGAGCAAGAATCTGGGAATATATAAATCTAAAGTCGGGAGCATTGAAAAACCATACCACTATGCCAAGCAGCGAAGCATTCCAAATTAGGATTAGAATGTTGTTTTCAGACTTCTTTCTTGTAAACGTTAAGAATAGACCAATCGGTATCGAAACTAGTGTTAGAATCGAAAATATTCTATTGGCAATAGGGTTGTAATATTGCATATCTGAGCTCCACCATACAGGAAGCCATTCGGAAATGGGCATGGATAGAATTGCTTTTATATCCAGATTGTTAGGGTATTTGGCAAAAGCCTGAATAAACTCCTTTTGTTCGATAGCATAATCTAGTGGAACTTTCCAGTCCACATCAAAAATGTCAATTGCAGGAAATGGAAATATGAGATAGCCCGAAAGTATCACAGTGCGCACACACCAAGGCACAACGATAATTAGTCCGCTAAGGATGGAAAGGGTTAGAGCCTTATACTTTTTATTTCTTACTTGTTGCCACAAAACATAGAGTGGTAGAACAACTATTGCAAAGCAAGAGAGCTTTATGGTGATGATGAATACAGGAAGTAGGAAATAGAGTATTGGATTTTCCGATACTGCCTCTCTGTGAAATATAACCTTAATAACGAGATAAGCAATCAGAAGATTGGGTATAAAGTCTGTGGTGACAGATGTGATGTGATTCTTATAGATCACAAATAAACAAGTGAGCATTACTACAGCAAGCACAGATTTTAGAATTTCTTTGCTATTTAATGTTTTGTAAATAACCCATACGTATATAGCAGTCAAGAAGAATGTATGCACTCCAAAAATAAATTGGTTGAAAAATGGTCGCATACCAAATGTTGATGCCAGTAGGAAATAATTGGAGTTGAATGCTAAACGTGGTTGCAGATTACCCAAACCAGGCACTATGGCATATTGGTCGTTCCACATCAGGTTTTGATAGTGGTAATATAATGTATCAGTCATCATGGGATGCAAGGTGCAAAACATGGCTAATGATATAATCAGGACTGCATATACAACAAAGTGCCAGCGAGGCTGTTTGGCTAAAAAGTTACACACCCCTTTACTTATGCTAGGGATACTTTTATTGTCTATATACCAATATAGAATGCACATAAAGACTAATGGTAGCAAAAGCATTGTGCTGGCAGGTATCATCAATGAAAATACAGCAATTACAGAGGTTATGATACACATTCCAATGAGAATGACATCAAGGGGAGAGGCTGAGGTTTCTCTTTTGGTTATATAGTGCCACAATTGCAGAAATGCTCTACCGAAGGTGTAGAACGTGGTAGCTATTATGATCCATGATAAAAGTAATGCTATCATATTTTATCTCAAAGTCAATGTTTTATTCTAAAGCCATCTTCAATATTATCTCCTCTCATTTCCAAATTGCTATTGTAGTAGGGTGTACAAGGAAGGGGCTGATCTATGCATCTATCCGTAGCTTGAGGGACCGATAGGATGGTGTTGCCAATCTTGTACTCATTAAAAATAATTTGGTCGTGTTTCAAGATCATGTTTATTGGAACAGGTCTGTGTAGAAGTCCAATTTCTGAGCGAATAGATCGTTTCCTATAAAACTCAACTCCTCCATAAGCAGAGTCCCAAAGATACATTAAGCTTATCAATACGAATATATACAGTGCATTGCGTGCATACACATGCTTTTTATTTTCTGTTGTTGCCAGCAAAATAGGAATAGCAATTGCCGTAAGAAGATAGCCGAAAGCAAATCTCATATCAGGTGCAGTCAACACATTGAATAGAACTCCTGAATATGCTACTGCCCAAATCAGAATTAAGACCTTATTTTTGATTGTTCGCCAAAATAAAATAATTAGTAGTGGCGAACATAAGGCAATAGCATAAAGTGCCTTGATGTAGAGTGACACTGTTGAAGCCCATATTGGCAACCATTCGGTAAGGCTCATTGCTAGCACCTGAGATGTGTCCGAGCTTTGCATTCTAGCCCATGCATATGTGAGGTCTTTTTCATGAATCACCATCTCCTTAGGTATTTTCCAATCAAAATAGAAAATATCAATAGAAGGAAAAGGATATACCAAATAGCCCGAAAGCAAGACATATCGTGTCAACCACGGCAGCGCTACAATAATACCCAACAAAAGAATAAGATAAATGCTTCGCTTATTTTTTTGGAGGAACATAAGTGATAACACGACTACGAGCGCCAATAAAATCATTGTGGAAGAGAGCTTCATTGTGACACAAAAAATAGTCAGCGAGGCAATCATAAATGGATGATTTTCTGCAAATTTATTGTCTTCTGATAAAATCCATTTTAGCAATACATATATTACAAATATGTTGGTCAAAACATCAGTAGATGAGGATGATGCTGTAATCCCTAATGTGAAAATAGATAAGAATAAAATAGCTGCAAGTGTAGCAACTCTCACTATATTATGAGTTTCGTATACTTTTTTTATCATCCAAATTGCAAAGACTAGCAAACACAAACTATTTAGAGTGAATGCAGTGTAAAATTCATTGGGATGATAGTTGAACACAGTCATCAGCAACAGAAACGATGAGTTGAAAGCCAATCGTCCATGTAAATTGCCTAAGCCATATACCACCGGATACTTCTCGGTCCAAAGCATTGATTGTAGATGGTATAATCCTTGGTCATAGCTGATTGAGGTAGAAAGTGAGTAGATTAGTACTGCAATTAATGCAAACGCTAACATAATCTTCATTGTCAACGGAGCCTTCTTCACAAAATCGGATATGTTGGAAAAATGCTTTTGAAATACTTTCCGTCTCGTTACCACAATAACGAGTGTCACTCCCAATATGACAACCAATACCCAAATATTCAAAGGTATAAATATCGAAAGCCACAACAATAATGTGCCTATAAAGCAAATTCCTATCCAAAACTTGTCAGTAATTGAATAGGAATCCTGTCTCTTCGCTATTGTGTTCCAGAATGTAACTGCGACTTCTCCAAACGAAAGGAAAATGATAAATAGTACAACCCAAGAGAATACGACAGTGAACATTATCTTGCAATTATTATTTTTTCAATACTCTATCAAAATAGGCAATCGTTTTAATCAAGCCCTCTTCCAATTGTATTTTTGGCTCCCAACCTAGTTTCTCTTTTGCGAGAGTAATATCAGGACGACGTTGTTTCGGATCGTCGCTAGGAAGTGGCTCAAATACAAGTTTCGATTTTGAATTTGTCAACTCCAATACTTTCTGAGCAAGTTCTATCATTGTAAACTCTCCAGGATTACCTGTGTTCACAGGACCTATAAAAGAATCTTCGGTAGCCATCATTCTTATCATAGCCTCCACCAAGTCATCTACATATTGAAAACTACGGGTCTGTTTTCCATCTCCATAGATCGTAATGTCTTCTCCTTTAAGTGCTTGTACGATAAAGTTAGAAACAACACGTCCGTCGCTAGGATTCATATGAGGCCCATAGGTGTTGAAGATTCGCACCATCTTTGCTTTCACCCCATTCTGACGGTGATAATCCATAAATAAAGTTTCGGCA
>JASLEN010000032.1 GCA_030151105.1 Dysgonomonas sp. | reverse complement strand
TTGTGGCTTGGGATTGCTCATCGATACTCTATCAAAATGGATTTGTTGATGCTTTCAGAGTGAAGTATCCAAGTGCAGTTACACATCCTGGGTTTACATTCCCTTCTGATAATGAATCAGTACCTGTAGAGAAACTAACATGGGCTCCCGATTCGGATGAGAGAGATAGAATCGACTTCGTTTATTATCGACCAAATGATTTCTTAAAACTGAAGGATATCAGTATTGTGGGACCTTCGAGTGATATTGTACGCAGTCAACGTCAAACTTCCACATCTCAGGATGTATTCATTAATCCAGTAGGTATTTGGCCTACTGATCACAAGGCTTTATTAGCAACATTTACAATAAACTAAGTCGCAAGTATGTTAAAACGATAAGCGAAAGTCTATATAATCTATTGAAAAGGTTGATGAAAGAAATTTCATCAACCTTTTCTTTTCAGTGAAGAAATAGATGATAGAAAACACGCTTAGCTTATCTCTTCTGCAAGCGATGACTTTTCTGTTTGTGGTAGCCTATTGAATTTTGCTAAAAAACATTAAATTAGAATTGAGAAACTGTTTGTCATGTAGTCAGTATTTGTTTATATTTGCTCCAATGTGTTTTCATATACATAGATCCATTTATGGCGTATGATAGTAAAAAGGAAGGTGTAGCTTTGCATATTGATAGTATCTATAATCAATATGTAGATGATTTATACGCTTATGGACTGAGCTTAGGATTTGTTAAAGAAACCTGTCTGGATGCTATACATGATGTGTTTTATAAAATTTGTTTGAACAACAAGCCACTTGCAGAGATAAGCCACATGAAGTCATATCTCTTTAGTGCGTTGAGAAATAGATTGTTCGACATCTATCGTACGGATTTAAAGTTCAAAAGAGAGTCAATAGATGAAGCTTTTACAGAACTACCTTTCAAGTCTCAGCTTACTATCGAAGACAACTACATACTTTCAGAAGAAGCCAAAGCTAGTCTTCTGAAAGTGCAAATGATACTAAATTCGCTAACAGATAGGCAAAGAGAAGTCATCTATCTCCGTTATCTTCAAGAGATAGACTACGTAGAAATTTCTAAAATAATGAATGTTTCAGTTCACTCTTGCCGCAAAATGGTGTACAAAACACTAAATAAACTAAGGGAGACTCAACTAGCAATGCCACTACTCTCCATTTTACACACTCTATTTTCTATACAATGATAGTTAATGGATGTTAATGTATCCTGTGATGGGGTATAAAAAAAAATAACATCGTCTAATCTATTACAATCGTCTTACAAATGTCGGTTGTGATGCCGCATTGTGTAGATTACTGACAACTATGTAATGCTATAGCTAAACGACGACGTACTTTAAAGTCAGATGATTTAATATAAATATGCTATGCAGAACCCGTGTGACTACAAAGATTATACCGACTTCTTGAATGATGAAGACTTTGTAATGTGGCAGCTAACGAAAGACATCGATCTCAATAATTATTGGAATGCTTTTATAGAGCAGAATTCTCACATGAGAAACCAATTTGACGAGGCGTGCTCCTTCTTTAGCAAAATAAGTATCCATAAAGAAAAAATAAACAAAGAGGACAAAGAAGATTTGCTCCTATCCATCAAAAATAGCTTGTATGAGGCAAGGAAAAAGAGAACCAAACGTAGAACTATTTCCATGGCATTTACAGCGGCTTGTCTCTTGCTCGGGCTAGTTCTAAGTCCATTGTTTAGAGAGAGTTCCAATATCAGAGAACAAGAGTATGTGGTTGAGGTTCAGATAGAACAAAAAGCAGAAGATAAGCTGTCTGATGAAATATACATCATCACCTCATCTGGAGCTACTCAAGTGCAAAACAATGCTAATATACAGATACAAAGCGGCAATACGGTTTCTGTACAGGGAGGAAATAGTGGGGATGATAAACTATTGAATCTCGACGATAAGCAGATGAATAAGATTATTGTACCCTATGGCAAACGTGCTACATTGACGCTCTCTGATGGAACAAATATTTGGCTAAGTCCTGGCTCTACACTTGAATTCCCATCTCGATTTGTGGGAGGTAAACGAGAAGTGCAGCTAACGGGTGAGATATATGCTGATGTCGCGAAAAATGAAGTTCCTTTCATAGTGCATACTTCCCGATTTGATGTGAAGGTGTATGGGACAAAGTTTAATATTTCGGCATACGAAAATTCGGAGGAGTTTGTCGTTCTTGAAAGTGGAAGTGTAGGAGTGAAGTCAGCCAACAAAAAGGAAATAGACATGAAGCCTAGAGAAATGCTTGTATTTGATGCAGAGGGTGAAGCAACTAAACTTAGGAATATTAATGTCAGTCAGTTTACAAGTTGGAAAGATGGATATTTGATATTGAATAATACATCGATGGTGGAAATTCTGAAGCGAATAGAGAGATACTACAATCTATCCCTAAGCTATGATAATGATGACTATGAAAAACTAAAAAGTAAGACCTGTACGGGGCGAATCATTCTTTCGGAGAATGTAGATAATGTGTTGACAACATTCGCCTTACTATCTAGAACCAAATATGAGAAAGAAAATCGCAAGATTTTAATAAATGTAGAACCTTAAATCCTATTAACAGTATGTAGAAAGAACACAAAGAGAGGGATAGTACTAGGAATACTATCCCTCAAAGAACAATTTAATTATTTAAGAAAGTTTTAATTAAATCTATCAAATCTATGAAAAATTTTAGTATTGGGAGCAAAAGAAGCCCCAATAAAGCAGCATGTATTATAAGTACAATCATGATGCTCTTGTTCGTATCCATTTGTGTGCCAGCGATGCAAGCCAATGTGCACTCTCAGAGTAGTAAGAAGATGTTTACGATAAGAGCAGGCTCGATACAAGAAGCCCTCAAGCAAATCGAGCGTTCTAGCGACTATGTGTCAGTAGTTTCTGATAATGCAAAAAAGAGCATATCTCAAAAAGCAGCAATTGAGATAGACTCTGATGATATCGATTACGTGGTGAATACGATGCTGAGTCATTCG
>JASLEN010000026.1 GCA_030151105.1 Dysgonomonas sp. | reverse complement strand
TCTATTGTAAATATGGTTTGATCTAAACCATCGTACACATGTTGAAGCATTGGATCATGCTCAGCATCTTTGTTTGATGCCGGAAAGTATTCTTCAATTCGAATAATTCCTTCGATAGACATATTTTGAGTGATTTCCACTGCATTTGTACTCCAAGGAGTAATCATTTCTTTGCGAGGCCCTACATAATATCCCGAGAGTTGTTGTTCGGTGAGTAGGTTTGCATCGCCAAATGCCCATTCGAGACGCTCTTGATAATCCGCAGTAAGAGATGAGTTTGATTGTACAGCAATGATGCTTTTAGAAGATGTTTGGAAGAAAAATACCATTTCTATTTTCTGTTTTAGATTTTTACCATGAAGTTAGTTTCCATCGATAAAAGTGAGTAAACCAACGACTTTAAAAACAAGTGCCGAAGTTAATCAAAAAAAGTGACATATGTAGGGCAAAATTGTTAATGAAAAAAATAAGAATAGGGAGGTCTATTGTTAAAACAAGACTTGTCATTATTATTTTTATATTTGTGTTATATAACAAACGAAATGTCCGATTTTTCAAGACCAGATATAAAATATTTAGCCGGTGTAGGTCCTAAGAAAGCCGAAACTCTCAATAAGGAATTGGAGTTGTTTTCGGTGGAGGATTTGCTCTACTATTTCCCATATCGCTATATTGATAGAAGTCGGATTTTTTATATTCACGAGATTGATGGAGATATGCCTTACATCCAGTTGAAAGGGCATATCACAGCTTTCGAAACTGTAGGTCAGGGGCGAAATAAGCGATTAGTAGCGCATTTTGCCGATGGAACGGGCATCATCGACTTGGTTTGGTTTCAAGGTATTAAGTATATTGTTGATAAGTACAAGCCTTTTAGACCGATGATTGTGTTTGGCAAACCAACACAATATGGCAATAAGTTTAACATTGCGCATCCTGAGATTGAAGCTTTTACTACCGAAGAACGTCGTACAGTGGGCTTGATGCCTATGTACAACACTACAGAGGTGATGAAGCGTCAGTATCTCAACTCTAAGGCGATGCAGAAGTTGATGGAGTCAGCCTTTGCCGCTTTCAAAGACAAGATAGTAGAAAATTTACCACAATATATTCTCGATGATGCAAAGCTAATGCCCTTGGCGGAGGCTCTCCAGAATGCACATTTTCCGACCAATGCAACGCTATTGCGTGAGGCTCAGTATCGTTTGAAATTCGAAGAGTTATTCTTCTTACAGCTTAATATTCTGAGGTATATGACCGAAAGAAAATCAAAGTTGAAAGGCTTTGTGTTTTCTAAAGTTGGAAAATATCTCAATTCGTTCTACGAAAACAACTTGCCCTTTGAACTAACAGGAGCTCAAAAACGTATTATTAAAGAGATACGTCAAGATATGGCAACGGGCGAACAAATGAATCGTCTTTTGCAGGGAGATGTAGGGAGCGGTAAAACTCTGGTAGCATTGATGTTGATGCTCATCGCTTTGGATAATGATTTTCAGGCTGCTATAATGGCTCCTACCGAAATTCTGGCAACGCAGCACTACAAAACTATTTGTGAGTTTGTGGAAGGGCTTGGCATTTCTGTCGAATTATTGACTGGATCTACAAAGAAGAAGGAAAGAGAACGGATACATAACGATTTGCTAACTGGTGATTTGCAGATTTTAATTGGTACTCATGCTTTGATCGAAGATACCGTGAAGTTTAGCAATCTGGGGCTGGTGATTATTGATGAACAGCATCGCTTTGGTGTGGCTCAACGAGCAAAATTGTGGTCGAAGAATATAAATCCTCCGCATATGTTGGTGATGACGGCAACTCCTATCCCGAGAACGTTGGCAATGACAGTTTATGGAGATTTGGATGTGTCAGTCATTGATGAACTTCCTCCAGGTAGAAAGCCCATTCAGACGATTCACTCTTTTGAAAAAAAACGAGGTGCATTATATAAATCAATAGAGAAGCAACTGCAAGAAGGTCGCCAAGTGTATTGGGTTTTTCCATTGATAGAAGAGAGCGAAAAGATTGATTTGCAAAGTTTAGAGGATGGATTTGAACTGATAAAAGAAATTTTCCCTACCTACGAAGTTTGCAAGGTGCATGGCAAAATGAAACCTAAAGAAAAAGATGCTGAAATGCAACGCTTTGCTCGCAATGAAGCACAAATAATGGTGGCAACTACCGTGATAGAAGTGGGAGTAAATGTACCTAATGCTTCGGTGATGGTGATTGAGAGTGCACAGCGTTTTGGATTGTCGCAGCTGCATCAGTTGCGAGGTAGAGTAGGGCGTGGGGCAGATCAGTCGTATTGTATTTTGGTCACTCCTTATGAGCTTTCGCAAGATACTCGCAAGCGTATTAATATCATGGTGGAAAGTAGTGATGGTTTTGAAATTGCAGAAGCCGACCTGAAAATTCGTGGCCCAGGTGATTTGGAGGGAACTCAACAAAGTGGAATTCCTTTCAACCTCAAGATTGCCAATATAGTGAAGGATGGCGAAATACTCCACTATGCTCGTGAGGTTGCTCAAAGAGTATTAGACGATGATCCTAAATTAGAACATCCTAGCAATAGAATCTTAGTGCAGCAGTTGAGCAAATTGACAAGAAATAGATATAACTGGGGATTGATTAGTTAGATAAAAAAGAGGATTGTTTTAGTGAAAAAACAATCCTCTTCTACTTTATATAAATCTCGTTTAGAAACCTAATAGAGTTCCCACTTGATAGACTGCAAATGAGATAATCCAAGCGAGTCCTGTGGTGTAAGCCACACTAAATAATCCCCATTTCCAAGTTCCAGTTTCCTCTTTTATTGCTGCTACTGTAGCTACACAAGGGAAGTAAATGAGTACAAATAGAAGTAAACTGATTACTTTCAGCGTTGTGAATGCAGGAGTTCCATCTTCTAATGTCTCATTTGGTAGGCGAGTGCTTAATGTCTCATGGTCGTCACCATCTCCAGTATAAAGTACTCCAAGTGTGCTGATTACAATCTCTTTAGCAGCAAGCCCAGATAATAAGCTGACTCCTACTTTCCAGTCGAATCCTAGCGGTTTCACTGCAGGTTCTACAGCTTTACCAATGCGTCCGATGTATGATTGTTCTTGGTGTTCAGTATTCCAATGATGTTCAAGATCAGCCAATTGTTCTTCCATTTCATCTTCCGAAATTTTCTGACTTTCATAAGCTGTTTCTACATCTCCCATTTTGGATTCATACATTGTAGTCATATTTTCGTTTTGAGGAAAATAACCTAAGAACCAAATGACAACAGACGCTATAAGGATGATGCCTCCCATTTTCTTAAGATACAATTTAGCCTTATCCCACATATGAATCAAGACAGCTTTAGCCGTAGGCATACGATATGGAGGCAATTCCATCACAAACGGAGTATCTTCTCCTTTGAACATAAATCGTTTGAAAATACGTGCAGAAAGCACAGCCAAAAGTATTCCAAATACATATAATCCAAAGAGTGCTAATGTAGCATAGGGACCAAAGAAAATACCTGCAAACAAAATATATACAGGTAAACGTGCCGTACATGACATAAATGGGTTGACAAGTATTGTGATCATTCTACTATTCTTGCTTTCTATCGTTCTCGAAGCCAAAATAGCTGGTACATTACATCCAAAGCCCATGATGAGTGGGATAAATGATTTACCATGTAAGCCCATTTTGTGCATCACTTTATCCATAATAAATGCTGCACGAGCCATATATCCAGAATCTTCCATAAAGGAAATGAAAGCATAAAGAATAATAATATTAGGCAAGAAGACGATAACTTCTCCAACTCCTCCTATTATTCCGTCACAAATCAAATCCTTCAACATGCCATCAGGCATATATGTTCTCAAGGTATTTCCTAACCATTCAACGCCCGATTCTATCCAGCCCATTGGATATTCTCCAAGTAGGAAAGTACAAGCAAACATCAAAAACATGAATGCAAAGAAAATCGGGAATCCCCATATTCTATGGGTTACCACAGAGTCGAGGACTCTTGTAAACTCTGAACCAAAGTTTTTACCCTCTAGTGTCTCTTTCAATCCCCCCGCAATAAATCCATAACGAGCATTGGTGAGGATGGATTCTGTATCTTCTTGATAGCGTTCCTCTATTACTTTCACTTCTTCGTCACAAGACTTGATGATAGAAGTTGTCTCAGGCAGTGATTTTACGTAAGACACCATGTCCACATCTTTCTCTAGCAGTTTAATAGAGATGTAGCGAGTAGGGAAAGCGTAAACAAAGTTGGTTTGCTTTTCTAATTGAATGTTTAATTTGCTGATTGCATTTTCGATAACATTGCCATAGTAAACATTTACCTTTCTTGTTATCTCCGATTTGCCTTCATGCATTTGTATTATCTTCTCAAAAAGATTGTTTACTCCTTGCCCATTCTTACTCACAGTAGGAATGATAGGAATACCAATCATTTTTGATAATTTTTCGTAGTCAAATTTGCTGCCTGTAGATAATAACTCATCATACATGTTGAGAGCTACTATGGTAGGCACTTGCATATCTATAAGCTCTGTGGTAAGATATAGATTACGCTCTAGGTTGGATGCTGCTACAATGTTGATGATAACGTCTGGTTCCGACTCCATAATGTGTCGTCTCACATACAATTCCTCAGGTGTGTAAGCTGACATAGAGTATGTTCCAGGCAAATCTACAATATTGAACGTATAGCCATTATGCTTGAAGGTTCCTTCCTTAGAGTCCACCGTCACACCGCTATAGTTGCCCACATGTTCGTGAGCACCAGATGCATAGTTGAAAAGTGTTGTTTTCCCAGAGTTAGGGTTTCCTACTAGTGCTACGTTGATAACTTTCTCTGTATTTTCTCTTCTCACCTCTGTGTGAGCAACCTCTACTGGAGCCTCATAGTCTATCTTATAGCTTTCGGGCAACGATTCAATCTCTTCCTTAGTGTTGGGATCAGGATACTTTACCTCTATTAACGCAGCTTCACTCCTTCGAAGTGAAACCTCATAATCCATAATTTTATACTTGATGGGATCTCTTAGAGGAGCATTGAGAACAGCTTTTACTGTCTTTCCTCTTACGAATCCCATTTCCAGAATTCGTTTTCTGAAGGCTCCACTGCCATTCACTCTCACAATGATGCAGGATTCTCCAGTGTTTATTTCTGATAATAACATAATTATAATAAGTACAGTGTTTCTATATAAAAAGTAAGAACTGCAAAGATGCATCCTTTTTTAGGAATGTGGAAGAATTTTAAGGTTTTATTTAGAATGAATATAAAGAAGGAATGCTTTCTAGGATTTATTCTCTCTGTTTCTTTTATAGCTTTAGACTAAACATCTTGTCTTTCACGACAAATGATTATCTTTGCACTCCCGAATTATTAAGAGGACAAGAATAATTATTAGAGAAAAAAGAAAAGAACGTGGTATATCCGAATAACTTTGAAGTCAAAATAGGCTTCGATAAAATAAGAGAATTGCTTAGCAACAAGTGTCTTAGCTCTTTGGGCGAAGAACAGGTTGCTCAACTCGAATTTACTTCTGATTTTCAGAGCATCAATGATGCCCTTTGTCAGACCGATGAATTTATGCACATCATTCAGGAAGATGTAGATTTTCCTGTCAGCTACTTTATAGATGTTCGTCCAGCCCTCAAGAAGATTAGAATTCAAGGCACTTGGATTGAGGAGCATTCCTTGTTTGACCTTCGCCGTTCGTTGCAGACAATACAAGACATTGTAACTTTCTTGCACAAGGAAGAGGAGGAAAATACTGAATATCCTTATCTCTATCGCTTGGCTGGTGATGTCGCTACGTTTCCGCAATTGATCAAAAATATAGACCGAATAATAGACAAATTTGGTTCAGTAAAAGATAGTGCCTCTCCCGAATTGAGCAAAATAAGACGAGAAAAAGCGCAAGTGGCTGGAGGCATTTCCAAAACTTTGAACGCCATTCTACGTGCTGCTCAAAGCGAAGGTATAGTGGACAAAGAGGTTAAACCATCGGTACGTGATGGGCGTTTGGTGATACCTGTTGCACCCGCTCATAAGCGTAGGATCAAAGGTATTGTTCACGATGAGTCAGCAACTGGTAAGACTGTTTTTATAGAGCCAGCACAAGTGGTGGAAGCAAACAACAGAGTGCGAGAATTGGAAAATGATGAGCGTCGTGAAATCGTGAAAATTCTAATTGCCATCACTGATGAGGTTCGCCCCCTTGTTCCCGAAATAGTGCAGTCGTATGAATTCTTGGCACAAGTAGATTTTATTCGTGCTAAGGCTGTCTTTGCGCTCGATTTGGATGCTATAAAACCAGCAATAGAAGATGTGCAAGTGATTGATTGGGTGCAAGCAAAGCATCCGCTGCTATTTCTTTCGCATCGCAAGAATGGAAAAGATATCATTCCGCTAGATATTACATTGGAGGGGGATAATCGTATCCTAATCATTTCTGGACCCAATGCTGGTGGAAAATCAGTGTGTTTGAAAACGGTTGGGTTGCTGCAATATATGGTGCAATGTGGAATTCCTATCCCATTGCTAGAAAACTCTAAAGTAGGTGTCTTTGAACGAATATTCATTGATATAGGTGACGAACAATCTATTGAGGATGATTTGAGTACGTATAGCTCTCACTTGACTAATATGAAGCACTTTGTGCGTAATTGTAATGAGAAAACGCTTCTCCTTATTGACGAGTTTGGAGGAGGAACAGAGCCTCAAATTGGGGGAGCAATTGCTGAATCGTTACTCAAAAGATACAACGAACAACAATCTTTCGGAGTCATTACAACT
>JASLEN010000470.1 GCA_030151105.1 Dysgonomonas sp. | reverse complement strand
TTCGTCTGCCACCAACTCACACAGATTGGGAGCACACGAAGCTCCACCTGCTATTATTTCAGTTTTCTTGGGAACACAAATTAGTGATATCCTTGACAAATTTGAAAAAAGTTCGGTGAAAGATGCCATTGTAGTTGATAGCAAAAAACAAGTAAGTCTTGGTGTGGGACAAATACCTGAATTGTTGGTAGATAACACAGATAGAAATCGCACATCGCCATTTGCTTTTACTGGAAACAGATTTGAGTTTCGTGCGGTAGGTTCTTCTGCCAACTGTGCATCTGCAATGACAGCTCTCAATGCGGCAATGGCAGAGCAATTACGCACATTCAAAAAAGAAGTGGATGCGCTTATCAAAGCAGGAAACACGAAAGATGAAGCACTTTATGAAATATTGAAAAAATACATCAATGAGTCTCGCCCTATCCGTTTCAATGGCAATGGCTATAGCGATGAGTGGAAAGAGGAAGCAAAAAAACGAGGTTTAGACTGCGAAACTAGCGTTCCAAACATCTACGATTCATACACGTCTGACTTAAGTATCAAGGCATTCAAGAATATTCTTTCAGAAAAAGAACTTCATGCGCGTAATGAGGTGAAATGGGAAATATTTACGAAAAAGATTCAGATAGAATCTCGTGTTCTTGGAGATTTGGCTCTTAATCACATCATTCCTGTTGCAATTGAATATCAAGCAGTTTTGTTGAAGAATGTGACAAACTTGCAAGATCTTTTTGAAGATTACAAAACGATTGGAGCTGAACAACTTAGGCTAATTGAAAAAATATCTCGTCATGTAAACGAAATCAATGCACAAGTACACGCAATGGTAGATCAACGAAAATTGGCTAACGCTGTGCATGATGAGCGTCAAAGAGCAGTAATGTATAACGACAATGTTGCTCCATATCTGGAGTCAATCAGATATCACATCGATAAACTTGAGCTTATAGTCGATAATCAAATGTGGCCACTAGCTAAATATAGAGAGCTACTCTTTATCCGATAAGAGTCAAAGTATAAGATTTTAGAAATAGCCATAAAGACCAAAAGTTGTTTATGGCTATTTTTTTGTATCTTTATTTTCTTACAAGATGAAGAATTATGATTAGAACAACCCTCAAATATATTGTATTTATAATCTCTGCGGCATTTATTTTCAGTTCGTGCGGAGCAAACAAAGGAAATGCAAATTTATACGATCCAAAAGAAGTTGCATACTTGTCCAAACAATTAGAAATAGCATTGAGCAACAGAGACAAAGAAGATGACAGAAACATCCCTCTCTATGCCGAAGTTTCTACATGGCTAGGCACTCCTTATCGCTATGGAGGCTCATCGAAACGAGGTGTAGATTGCTCAGGTTTTACGATGCAGGTTTATAAAAAAGTCTATCGAACGAGCCTCCCTCGCTCTACATCTGGACTAGCAAAAGCAAAATACAAGAAGGTAAAGAAAAGTAATTTAACGACTGGTGACCTCATTTTATTCGCTACTGGAAAGAATAAAAAGCAGGTTTCTCATGTAGGTATCTATCTCAAGGATGGGAAGTTTATCCACGCATCCACCTCTAGAGGTGTTATGGTCAATCATATTGATGATAACTATTACAAAAAAGCATGGGTAAGGGCCGTAAGAGTTAAATAAGTCTTAAAAAAGACTAATCGTAAGCACATATTGTGACCTCTTTTTGTTCCAAAGGAGTAAAAAGCTATCTTTGTCCACTTAATTTTTAATTATGTCTTACGTCAAGATAAATCTCAAAACATATATTGTGGTATTTCTGCTGATCGCAGGAAACACATATCAGACTAAAGCTCAGTCAACAACAGATTCTCAATCACAAGATTCTATCCAAAACAACTTCTCTCCAAGTGAGGTTTTATTGTCTCAAACTTTAGAAACAATTTCTATAGTAAAAGACGGTATTACAATGCATTTACCAAAAATAACAAAAGAAATAGTTCCACTAGATTGGGCTACAGAATATTTCAATGTACCTCATTTTGAGGAAGAAGAAATTGCACAACGTGAAGAAAGGCAAGAACTAAAAACTCTTTCGCAAAAGTTAGGGATGAATGTAACGAATCCTAAACATTTAGCTCTATACAGAGAAGCAGCAGGCTGGATTGGTACTCGGTATAAATGGGCGGGTAATACAAAAAAAGGAACTGATTGCTCTGGCTTGACTGGTAAAATACTAAAAGATGTATATGACAAGGAGATAGACAGAAGCAGTCATATCATTGCCGACAATCTGAAAGAAGAGTTGAATACAGATAATCTAGAACCTGGAGACTTGGTGTTTTTTACCACTCTGCGCAAAAAACGCATCAGTCATGTGGGAGTATATCTTGGAGAGGGAAACTTCATTCACGCATCTCGCAAAGGAGTAGTTGTTAGCAATTTAGATGAAACTTATTATGCAAAGAGATTGCAAAAAGCTGGTAGAATCTAAGATTTATAAATAGCTCTTTATTATCTAGAACTGAAGAAGAAATAGAAGTGTTAAAGTTTAACTTTAGCACTTTTTTATGCTTAGCCAACTCTAAACAATATCGTAACCTAAAATGTTAAATATATGACTATCTTTAGAACAATGAAAAACTAAAAACTATAATAAAGATGACTAAAAAACTTACGATAGCACTTGTGGCTCATGATCATAGAAAAGCCGATATGGTAGAATGGGCATATCATAATTCCGAATTTTTGAAACACCATCACCTTGTTTGTACAGGTACTACAGGAAGCCTTATTCAAGATTATTTCAATGAAAAAGGAGTGATCGTAGAAATGACAAGAATGAATTCAGGTCCACTAGGAGGCGATGCTGAGATAGCAGCAATGGTGGTTCGTGGCGAAATTAGCTTAGCTGTGTTCTTAATTGACGACCTCAATCCTCAACCGCATGAAGCAGACATTATGATGCTTCTGCGCCAATGCAGAGTACACAATGTGCCTATTGCTTGCAACAGATACAGCGCAGATTTGATGCTAACAAGCACCCTTTGGGATGATGAAAGCTATGTGCCACTGAAACCAAAATATGAAGCATTTGATAGAGCTGCCTTTGATGCAACTTTTCAAAGAATGAAACAACAATAAGTGAAGGCATAAATACAGTAGTTCGTTAAATATAAATGAATTACTATATATTTACTCATCAGCAAATATTCACAACGTCAATATCTAAAATAAAGACATAAACAACATCTATATCAAAAGCGATGTTATTTCGAACAAAATTTCTATCTTTATAGGAGTTTTGAAAAAAGAAATTTGAAAAATATTTAAACATCATATGAAAAAATTAGCAGACATAGGACTCATCGGCTTGGCTGTGATGGGCGAAAACTTAGTCTTGAACATGGAAAGTAAAGGCTATACAGTTGCAGTATATAACAGAACTGTGGACAAGGTGGACAACTTTGTAAATGGTAGAGGTGCTGGCAAAAACTTTATTGGAGCAAAATCTATCAAAGAACTTGTGGACTCGTTGGAGCGTCCACGCAAAGTGATGATGCTTGTGAAAGCAGGTCAACCTGTTGACGATTTTATTGAGCAACTGATTCCTGTGTTGGACAAAGGAGACATCATTATTGATGGTGGAAACAGCTTGTTTACAGACACCAACAGACGTGTGAAGTATGTAGAGAGCAAAGGCTTACTCTATGTAGGTAGCGGTGTATCTGGTGGAGAAGAAGGTGCATTGACTGGACCATCCTTGATGCCTGGTGGATCGAAAGAAGCTTGGCCACATATCAAAGAGATTTTCCAATCTATAGCTGCCAAAGTGGACGGAGGAGTTCCTTGCTGCGACTGGGTTGGTGAAGGTGGTGCTGGTCACTTTGTGAAAATGGTGCACAATGGTATAGAATATGGTGACATGCAAATCATTACAGAGGCTTATCAGTTGATGAAAGACCTATTGGGAATGAGTGCTGATGAACAACATAAAGTATTCGAGAAATGGAATAAAGAAGAACTAGATTCTTACCTTATCGAGATTACTAAAGATATCCTAGCATATAAAGATACTGATGGACAACCATTGGTAGAAAAAATACTAGATAAAGCTGGACAAAAAGGAACAGGAAAGTGGACTGTGGATGCTGCTCTAGAAGTAGGAATTCCATTGACATTGATTGGAGAATCTGTATTCTCAAGATGTTTGTCAGCACAAAAAGACTTGCGTGTGGAAGTGGCTAAACACATTCCTGCACCTAAAATTAGTTTTGATGGAGACAAAGCCAAATTTGTAGATGATATTAAATATGCACTTTATGGTGCTAAAATTATTTCTTATGCACAAGGTTACAACCTGATGATGGAATCGGCAAAGGAATATGGATGGAACCTTAACTATGGAGGTATCGCCTTGATGTGGCGTGGTGGCTGCATCATCCGCTCGGCTTTCTTGGGAGATATCAATAAGGCATTCCAAAAAAATCCTACACTTGCAAACCTCTTGATGGACGAATTCTTCAAAACTCAAATTGAAAAAGCTCAACCATCATGGAGACGTGTATGTGCTCAAGCAATGCTTGACGGAATACCTGTACCAGCTCTATCATCAGCTCTATCATACTTGGATGGATTGCGTTCAGCAACGCTTCCAGCAAACTTATTACAAGCTCAAAGAGACTACTTTGGAGCGCATACGTATGAAAGAGTGGACAAACCTCGTGGAGAGTTTTTCCATACAAACTGGACTGGAAGAGGCGGAGATACTGCTTCTACAACATACAATGTATAACACAAAAGACTAAACAATTATGCAAATGAATTTGAAAGATGCAATCAAAGCTAGAAGAACTCATTATGGCATTGATAAGAACATCAAAGTAAGTGATCAGCAAATAGAGGATGCGATCAAGCATGCAATGCTGCATGTACCTTCGGCATTCAACTCGCAATCGGCAAGAGTGGTTTTACTGCTTGGAGACAATCACAAAAAATTGTGGAGTATCGTTTTAGAAACACTTCGCAAGATTGTTCCAGCTGATAAGTTTAAGCCTACTGAAGATAAAGTTAATGGAGCATTTGCTGCTGGATATGGGACTATTCTGTTCTATGAAGATCAGAAAGTAGTAAAAGGACTGCAAGAAACTTTCCCTAGCTATGCAGATAAGTTTCCAGAGTATTCTGAACATACTACAGGAATGCACCAATTAGCAATTTGGATGCTATTATCAGAGCTCGGATTAGGAGCTTCACTCCAACACTATCAACCACTTATAGACGAAGAAGTGGCTACAACTTGGAATATCAGCTCAGACTGGAAACTAATTGCCCAAATGCCTTTTGGCAACCCAACAGGAGAGCCAGGAGCCAAAGAATTTGCACCATTAGAAGATAGATTTAAGATTTATAAGTAATAAAAATACAAAAATCTTACTACCTTTGATATATGACATAGGGTTCAGACGTTGTCTGAACCCTTTTTTGTCAAACACAGATACAATACATTAAATAAAACCACAAATTAAAATGAAAAAGAGCATAAGCATATTATTCGCCCTTTCAGGCCTACTTCTTTGCTCATTTGTTACTGAAAAAACAGCTAGCAAAAAGGTCTATAGTTTAGGA
>JASLEN010000378.1 GCA_030151105.1 Dysgonomonas sp. | reverse complement strand
TGATTGCTGTTTCTTTGTCGGTTTGTGCCAACAAAGAAAGGCTGAAGAATAGAGTTAATAGTAACGAATAAATAGTTTTAGTCCTCATTTGTTTTAGGCTGATTCTTTTGCAAACCACAAATATACAAGAAATAAAGCTGTTGATGATTTAAATTATTCTAAAAAACTCTGCAATCACCCAACATACTTGGATAATTGCAGAGTTTGCAATATTTGTTTCTAAGAATAGTCTTAGTTTGTTCCTCTACTATAGTTTGGTGCTTCGCTAGTAATAGTTACCCCATGAGGATGACTCTCTAGCACACCAGCATTGGTGATGCGAGTAAACTTAGCCTCATGTAGTTTTTCTATATCTTTAGCTCCACAATAGCCCATACCTGCACGCAAGCCGCCTAGCATTTGGTAAACCACTTCGTAAAGTGAACCCTTATATGGAACACGAGCAGCTATTCCCTCTGGAACAAGCTTCTTGATATCTGCTTCCATATCTTGGAAGTATCTATCTTTTGACCCTTTTTCCATAGCTTCTAGAGATCCCATTCCACGATAAGACTTGAATTTACGACCATTGAAAATAATTGTTTCACCTGGTGACTCTTCAACTCCTGCCAAAAGTGAGCCCATCATCACTGAACATCCTCCAGCAGCTAGTGCTTTCACAATATCACCCGAGTAACGCAATCCACCATCAGCAATCAACGGCACACCTGTACCTTTCAAAGCTTTGGCAACATCATAGATAGCAGTCAATTGAGGAACTCCTACACCTGCTACTACACGAGTAGTACAGATAGAGCCTGGTCCGATTCCTACTTTCACAGCATCAGCACCAGCCTCCACCAAGTATTTGGCAGCTTCTCCAGTTGCAATATTTCCTACCACAACATCTATTTGAGGATAAGTAGATTTTACTCTCTTAAGCATTTCTACTACACCTCTCGAGTGTCCATGAGCTGTATCAATAACGATTGCATCCACTCCTGCTTCTACAAGAGCAGCAACACGTTCCATTGTATCACCTGTCACTCCCACTCCAGCAGCAACGCGCAATCTTCCTTGCTCATCTTTGCTTGCAAAAGGTTTGTCTTTTGCCTTAGTTATATCTTTATAAGTAATAAGTCCAATCAACTTATTATCGCTATCCACTACGGGAAGTTTTTCGATTTTATGTTTTTGAAGGATATCAGTAGCCGCTTCCAAATCTGTAGAGCGAGATGTTGTAATAAGGTTTTCCTTAGTCATCACATCACCAATAAGCTCTTTCATATTTCGTTGGAAACGAAGGTCTCTATTCGTAACTATTCCTACCAAAGTATTGTCTGCTTCCACAACAGGGATACCACCAATTTTGAATTCCTTCATCATTGCCAAAGCATCGCCTACTGTTTTATTCTGGCTTATACTCACAGGATCAGAGATCATTCCATTTTCGGCACGCTTCACAAATTTCACTTGTTGCGCTTGCGCTTCTATAGACATATTTTTGTGAATAACACCAATACCACCCTCACGAGCTATAGCAATAGCAAGTTGAGCCTCTGTTACTGTATCCATTGCAGCCGAAACGAATGGAACATTCAGTTTTATATTTCTTGAAAAATGAGTGGACAAATCAACTTCACGAGGAAGGACTTCTGAATAGGATGGGATTAGGAGAACATCATCAAATGTTAAACCATCCATTAGGATTCTATCTGCAATAAACGACATAAAAATGGGCTTTAAAAATTTATTGCGTGCAAATATAATCATTAAAATCGAGACAAGATGAGTATTATTATAAATAATAATCTAAAAAAAATCAAACTGAAAGTGTTCGCCAAAATGAACACTCTATAAATTATGGATTATAATTATGATTACATATCTTTAGAGCCCAGTTATGAAAATAATTTAAAAACAACCTAAAACCATGAAAAGACTTCTACCTCTTGTGCTTGCCCTTGGATTGCTTGCTAGTTGCACGCAAACTAGGCCAATCAAAAACTGCGAAACTTTCGCGGAGTTACCCGACCCTACAAACGATACACTTTCGGATTGGAGCAATCCTATTCAAAATGGTCTTATTGCAACCTATGTAAGCATAGACAACAAGTACCCAAAATCAGTAATGCCAACAATAAAAAGCATCACATCTAGCCACAAAGTGACAGGATGGAAAGGCGAAACACTATCGGCACAAATACTTCTATGGGCAACAACAGACATTACCCAAGCTGAATTTGAATTCTCAGATTTCAAATCCGACAATGGAACTTTAGGTGCAGACATTGCACAAGCACGTTTTGTACGCTATGTGATGACTGATGAGTTTGCTGAAGGATGCGGACATCGCAAACCTGAAAATTTTGCTTCGTCTCTTGCTCCTGATATGCTAGACAACTTGGAGTGCTTCAATATAGAGGCTAAAACTGTTCGTCCTGTATGGATTACAGTAGAAATTCCTCGCTCGGCTAAGGAAGGTATCTACAAAGGAAAAATTCAATTATTTGCTAGAGAACAAGCAACACAAGATTTTGACCTCGAAGTAGAAGTATTAAATCAAACTCTACCTGAGCCTAGCCAATGGAAATTCCATTTAGACCAATGGCAACATCCTACTGCGGTAGCACGTACAGAAGGACTAGAAGTGTGGAGCGATGCTCACTTTGCAGCTATGAAACCAACATTCAAACGTTTAGCTGATGCAGGACAAAAAGTAATTACAGCAAACATCAATAAAGATCCTTGGAATCACCAATGTTTCGATCCGTATGAGGACATGATTATCTGGACTAAAAATGAGGATGGAACTTGGACATACGATTATACAATCTTCGACAAGTGGGTACAGTTTATGATGGACTTGGGTGTTACTAAAATGATAAATGCCTATTCTATGGTTCCTTGGAACAACGAATTGCACTATAAGGATGCTAAATCTGGAGAAATCATAAATGTAAAAGCTGACCCAGGAACAAAAGAATTTGACCAAATGTGGATTCCGTTCTTACCAGATTTTGTGAAACACTTGAAAGAAAAAGGATGGTTGGAGATTACAAACATAGCAATGGACGAAAGAAGCCCTAAAGACATGGAAGCTACACTTGCTGTATTGCAAAAATATGCTCCCGAACTTGGCATTGCATTGGCTGACAATCACAAGAGCTACAAAAAATATCCATTCATCAAAGACATGTGTGTAGGCATCGAGAATCCTGTAGACGTAGAGGACATTGAGGCACGTAGAGCAAAAGGCTTGATAACAACTGCTTATGTTTGCTGCTCTCATCCATTCCCAAATCAGTTTACATTCTCTGATAGTGCAGAATCAACTTATATTGGATGGTATACAGAGGCAAACAACTTTGACGGCTTCTTGAGATGGGCATTCAACTCTTGGACAGAGAACCCACTAACAGACTCTCGTTTTATAACATGGCCTGCTGGTGACACTTATATCGTGTATCCGAACAGTAGAAGTTCTATCCGTTATGAGAGATTACTTGAAGGAATTCAAGACTTTGAGAAAATTCAAATCATCAAGAAACAATTAGCAGACAAAGGGACAGATGAAGCCAAAGCAAAACTGGAAAAGCTGAAAGCTGCTATAGAGAAAACTAAAACTATAGAAAGAACTCCAACATGGAATGCTGACCTAAATACAGCGAAAGAAGTGTTGATAGAGTGCGCTAGATAATAAACATAGAAGCATCAAGACAACAAGTCCTCACAAAGTATCGTGCTTTGTGAGGACTTTTATTTTCATCTCAGTCTGATTATTATCACTCAACTAAATAACTTACAAGATAGTAATGAGGTGATGAGTTTAACAATTCGTCTGTTTCTTCACTACCCTCTTCAAGTTTTGCGACACCACACATTCGCTCTACATTGTTTCCATCTTGCCATGATGAACCATAAACAAACAAAGGTACTTCTTTACCTACTTGCCAAGCATAGCAATCATAAGACCTGATTACATAGAATTGTCTTTCTCTCTCTTTTTTCAAATCAAGCTTTTGTGGTAAAGAGTAGCTCCCGCCATAAGTAGAGATTCTTATTTCCAAACTTTCCATCTCTTCTTTAATTAGGAAAGTTAAATAGTCAATATAAGCTAGATATGGAGTGCTATCAACAGTTATATTGAATCAGTAGTATGCAAATAAGAATTAGAAACATTAATCACTTTAGCATCAATCTTCTTCCCATCCTCAAATTCAGCAACAACAACTTTAAGTGAATATTCCTTATCAAACTCTTTCAATGGAAATTTACGAACATAAACTCCTGTCATTTCCAAAGCCTGCAATAAGTCATATTTGGAAATCTGATTTAAACTATACTCATTATAGGGGTCATCCTTTTTATGCTGAGACCGCTTATCTTTTCTATATTCAAATGTTTGTGAAAAGAATGGAATTGAGACAAACAAACACACTGCTAAAATTACATTTCTCATATTAGTATATTTAAAAGACTCGATTAAATGAAAATTTAAGGGAAATAAATAATTTATAAAAATCTATGCTTATACTGATTCCTGTATTCGTAGCGATATAGTCTGTGATCTTGAGCTTCTTTGTCTCCACCCTTAAAGCTATTTGTAGCAGGATCCCACTTCACAGGTCTTTCGAGTTCGATAGCAATACAAGCCAAACTACAAAGAACACTTGTGCTACGTCCTACTTGAATTGGAGCAACTGGCTGTTCACGAGTTTTCACACAATCCAAGAAGTTTTGCATATGAGGAGAACTTACTTCAAACTCACCCTCTTTCACTCCTTTCTTCGTACCTTGATCATCTAACAACTTAGGATCGGAACAAGCTAGATAGCCACGAGCTACTTCAATCCAGCCTTTTGTACCAAAGAATTTAACACCTTGCGATGTTACGCCATCACGATAAGGCTGCTCTGTAACCACTACTCCATTCGTATATTTCATAGTCAAGTATTCATGTCCATCGTATCCTGCTGGAATATATTCTACTGGGGCAGAACCATCCATACCTAAGCCCCACTGCGCCACATCAAACATATGCGCACCCCAGTCGGCAATAAAGCCATTTCCTGTTTCACGATACCATCTCCATTCTCCCCAACGATCTTCATGTTTAACGGGATCGAGAGAAATAGGAGGGCACATTCCAGAATTATAATGCACAATTGGATTATTTAACGGACCTAACCATTCGTTGAAATTCAATTCATTAGGCACTTTCTCTTCCTTCAAATCAAATGGTGCGGGTGGTGCACCAACCTTGGCATATACTTTGGTGATTTGTCCAATTGCTCCAGAATGTACAAGCTCTATTGCTTTCAAGAACTCTTTACTCGAACGTTGCTGACTTCCCACTTGCAGCACTCTATTATGCTTCAATACTGCACGCTCTGCGCCAATAGCCTCTGTTACGGTATAAGCCAAAGGCTTCTGACAAAAAATATCTTTACCTGCCTCACAAGCATGAATAATATTGAGGGCATGCCAATGATCGGGCGTTGCAATAGACACTGCGTCAATGTCTCTGCGTGAGAGTAAATCTTCATAAAATTCATACTTGGTGCAGTTAGTTGGCATGTCGTTTTCTTTTTGCCACTTTTCTGCATACCGTTTAAAACGTTCTGCTTTCAAAGCATCCACATCGGAACATGCAACAACCTGCACCCCTGGACACTTAGAGAAAGACATAAAATCTGATAATCCTTGTCTTCCTACTCCTATAAAACCTAAATTGATTCTATCGCTAGGAGCTACTTTTACACCATTACGTGTCCAACTAGGGAGGATAGTTAAGCCTGTGAGTCCAAGAGCTGATAGTTTAATGAAATCTCTTCTCTTGATTTGTTTTTCTGCCATATGATATATTTAAAACTGTTAACAATTGAAGATTCGCAAATCCCCATATATAAATTGATAGTATAGAATTCGGTGTGTTAACTCCTAAGCAAGAGCGTGTTTTCACTATAGCACAAGATAATATAATTTTATCATATAGCAATCTTATTTCTGTATTGGTTCAAGCAGAATTTACATTGCCAAAAAAGAATAATTTATAGGGAAAGAATAGAGGAAAAAGTAAAATATCCCACCTAAAGGAGCCTTCTAATCTGCTAGATTGGTGATTTGCTCTACTAATCTCGAAAAGTTGATTCGTTGATTCAAGATTTCTTTCAGCTTCTCACTTCCAGCATAACTCAACGTGAATAGCATATGACGCTTATCCTTGACCCCCACTTTGCAGTCGCATTATCCAAACTTGAATCAACGCTGAATGCAGCGAATCATGATGTAAAACAAGCT
>JASLEN010000315.1 GCA_030151105.1 Dysgonomonas sp. | reverse complement strand
AAATTTCGTTCGTTCTTCTGGATCTTCTATATCCTTGAGTATGGAATCCAGTTTTTTGATTAGTCGGATAGAAGCTCCTATGCTTAGGTTCGGATCCATCCTGTCTTCAGGGCTAATGCCATAGGTGGTGGCAATGCTAGGCATAAGTCCCATTATTCCTGCCGCACCTGCCCACGAAGTTAATCCATTTTTGAAGCGAGACTCCTGATATGATATTGCAGCTAGGAGTTGCCAATCGAAGCGAGTGTCTTTAGCGTGCAGTTTGAATAGATGATCGTAAGGAGATATTTGACCTTTAGCCATTTTAGGAAGTTCAAATTCGGTAGAGAAAGGCTGTTTGCTTAATTCAAAATATCTTTTCGAGATGTACGAAAACTTAGCCTCTTTGTCATTTGTAGAATACCATTCATTTAGCACTTTAGCAAGCTCTGTGGATTGTTTAGCAACTGCCCACGACGAACGTTGATCGAAACTTACCGGTACCTCAATATTGATATTTCTGAAATATGTCTTGTTTAACTTTGCAATGTATTCATCACTCAGAGTATATTCTATACTACCTTTCGATACCATCTGGATAAGATCTTCAGTTGTAAGTGAGTCCTTAATATTGGTATTTATATTTATACCTCCTCCAAGTTCTGCGTTGAGATTCTCTAAGCGTTGCTGGTACTTGCTATTGGCTGGCACGGTCACTTCTTTGCCTATTAAATCAGTTACATCTTTTATGCTCTGTTGAGTTCCTGTTCGCTGTACTAATACTTGATGCGAAACCAAACTAACGCCGCAGTAGGTGAGGGATTCTTTCAGATTGCTTTGAATAGGAAGTGAGTATGCAATCAAGTCACCTTCTCCATTTTCCAGCATCTGAACCAGCTGCTCGGCATTGTCTGCAACTTTTACATTCAATTTAAGGTTATGTTCTTTGCAAAAGTCTTTTGCAAAATCATAGTGAAAACCCATAGGCTCTTCCCTATACATAAAGTAGGAGGTAGAGCTACTTATCGTTAAGATAGTAAGCTCTCCTGCCTCTTTTATTTGTTCAAAGTCATGTTGCTTGTTTTCTTTGTCCTCCTTTGGAGACGATTTGCCACAAGAGGAAAGTAAAGTAGCTACAATTAAGACGATGAGGTAATTGTATCTTTTTGTCATAAATTAAACGACTGTCAAAATGATTTAGCACTCATTTCTTTTATCAATTTATTGTATTCAGCTACGATGTCTGCTACCACCTTTTCGGCTGATGGCAAGTCATTTATTAAGGCAGATACTTGTCCAATTTCGAGTTCTCCTTCTACAAGGTCTCCCTCAAAGATTCCTTTTTTGGCACGTCCTCTTCCTAGTAGTTCACGAAGCTCGTCGGCAGATGCTCCTTTGTCTTCTAGCTCTTGAACTTTTTGGAAGAATTCGTTTTTCACTAAGCGGGTAGGACTCACTTTTTTGAGTGATAGCACTGTGTCACCCTCTTTCAAGCCAATACACATTTTTTTGAACTCGTCTGATGCAGAACTTTCCTCTGTCAAAGCAAAACGAGAACCAATCTGCACTCCATCTGCTCCTAGTGCCAAGGCTGCAAGCATTGCGCTCCCTGTTCCAATTCCTCCAGCAGCAATAAATGGAGTTTTGATTGCTTTGGCTACTTGTGGAATCAAGGTCATCGTAGTTGTTTCCTCTCTACCATTGTGTCCCCCTGCTTCAAAGCCTTCTGCAACAATAGCATCTACTCCTGCTTCCTCACATTTGAGGGCAAATTTGGAACTAGATACAACGTGTGCTACTTTAATTCCTTGTTCTTGCAGCTTCTTTGTCCATGTTTTAGGGTTGCCAGCTGAGGTGAATACAATAGGGACTTTTTCTTCTATAATGATATCAATAAGCTTTTCTATTTCAGGATATAACATTGGAACGTTTACGCCGAAAGGATTGTTTGTTGCTGCTTTACATTTTTGGATGTGTTCTCTCAACACTTCAGGATACATTGATCCTGCGCCAATAAGTCCAAGTCCACCAGCATTGCTCACTGCCGATGCCAAACGCCATCCACTACACCATACCATTCCTCCCGAAATAATTGGATATTTGATTCCAAAAAGCTCTGTTATTTTATTTTTCATTTTTATTCTAATTTTACTACGTTTTTTTATTCTTATACGCTGTTTATACTCGTATTATACTCACCTTATATTCATAAAGGAGAAGTTATGCTATGAATATACTTACTAATTTCAAATATAGCTAAAAAAGAAAAGACCTAGTCCATTATGAACTAAGTCTTTTTTCAGAATAGAATGTTTATTCTTATTTCTTTTTAGCTGTTGTAACAACACGTTTTTCTTTGATTCTCGCAGCTTTACCCGTACGTTGACGTAGGTAGTATAGCTTAGCACGACGCACTTTACCAACTTTGTTGATAGTGATTTCGTCAATGAATGGAGACTCAAGTGGGAAAATTCTTTCCACTCCAATGTTGTCAGACATTTTGCGAACAGTGAAGCGTTTTTTGTTACCATGTCCTGCGATTTTGATAACAACACCTCTATAAAGCTGAACACGTTCTTTTGTACCCTCTTTAATACGGTAAGCAACAGTAACAGTGTCTCCACTTTTGAATTCTGGGTGAGATTTCCCAGTTGCAAATGCTTCTTCAGCAATCTTCATAAAATCCATAATGCGAATGGTTTTTAGTTAATTTGGCAATATACACGAGTTCGTCTCGTCAGAGATTGCGATAATCGGGTGGCAAAGATAAAATTTATTTGCTTAAAATACAAGAGCCTATAGGCTTATTTTGAGAGCTGTGATCGAAAACTCTTTGTGAGATTAGATGGTTGGCGTAAGAATTAGATGTTTTGTCTTGAATGTTCAAATAATTATATACATTTATAGTTCACTTATATTACCTGAAAATCATTTTTAATAAATTACCATGCAAAACGGTGACAAAAAGATTAAATTCTATAGTGGAGAAGAAATCCCTTTAGAATTGCATAAAGTACGAGTAGTACAAAAACTACACTTAGTTCCTATCGAGAGACGACTACAAGCCCTGCATGAGGGCGGTTTCAATACTTTCCGTCTCGACACCAAAGACGTATTCTTAGACATGTTGACAGATAGTGGAACCAATGCTATGAGTGATCAGCAGTTGGGTGCAATGATGATTGCAGATGACGCTTATGCTGGTTCGCAAAGTTTTGTTCGCTACCAAAAAGCTGTAGAGGATGTGTTGGGCAAAAAATATTTGTTGCCAGTGCATCAAGGACGTGCTGCCGAAAATATTATTTCTCATGCTTTCATCCGTAAAGGTAGCGTAGTGCCTATGAACTACCACTTTACGACAGCAATGGCGCATATTACTCAATATGGAGGAAGAATAGAAGAACTACTTTATGATGAGGCTTATATAATAAATAGCAAACACCCATTCAAAGGGAATATGAATTTGGAGGCTCTCGAAAAATGTATTCAAAAACATGGAGCTGCCAATATTCCTTATATCCGTATGGAGGCATCTACCAACCTGATTGGTGGGCAACCTTTCTCTATCGAGAACCTGCGTGGAGTGCGAGCTATTGCAGATAAACATAAAATTCGTTTGGTGCTAGATGCGAGTCTTTTGGGAGAAAATGCTTGGCTAGTTCAACAACGAGAAGAGGAATTTAAAGGCTCTTCTATGAAAGAAATCTTGCATACCATGACAGGACTTGCTGACTTGGTTTACTTCTCGGCTCGAAAATTAAGTTCAGCTCGTGGAGGAGGTA
>JASLEN010000282.1 GCA_030151105.1 Dysgonomonas sp. | reverse complement strand
ATTGTTCTTCCAGGTGTTATGGAAGTTATGAAAGAACAAAAAGCTAAAAAGATATGCCAATTAGGGAAAGAAGTTTTTGAAATCAACGAAGAAAGCGATGCTAAACAAATTGAATTAACAATCAAGGCTGTAGAGCATTTCTTCAATAAAGTAGGTGTTCAAACCAGATTATCGGACTATAATTTAGGAGAAGAAGCTATTGACAAAGTTGTAAATCGCTTCGCAGAAAGAGGTTGGAAAGTTGGAGAAAAACAAAATATAGATTCAGCTAAAGTAAGAGAGATATTGAATCTTAGAAAATAAACAAATCAAGCAAATAGAGCGATGAAATCATCGCTCTTTTTTTATATCCACATTAAATCAGACATTATCCCATCCGAAATAAAAATTCCTTTTCGAGTCAACTTCAATTTAGAATCTTCAATCATTACATCATTCAGTGAAAGATACTTTTCAGCATTTTTCAAACAAAACTTTAAGTATTCGCCACCAAATTCTTGTTCTAACTTCACCAAATCTACTCCCCACATTGTGCGTAATCCTGTCAAAATATAGTCATTATATCTACTAGAGATATCTAGAACTTCGACTTCTAAAATTGGTTCTCTCTCCTCTATTGCAGCAATATATTTGGGAATAGATGCTATATTCAAAGCTCTATCAACTCCATCAAAAGAATGAGCAGCAGGACCAACGCCCAAATACTTTACTCCCTGCCAGTAAGATGTATTATGCCTAGAGTACAATCCATAACGAGCAAAATTTGAAATTTCGTAATGTTCATACCCTGCTTTGGTAAGAGAATCAATCATGGTAGAAAACATATCAAGACTCAAGTCTTCCTCCACCTCTTTTACTTCTCCTTTTCTGAATAGTCGATACAATTTTGTACCCTCTTCATAGATAAGATGATAAGAAGAAATATGCTGAACATCAAGAGAAATAGCAGTTGCAAGATTCTTTTTCCAGACTTCCATAGACTGATTTGGCAAACCATACATCAAGTCGATACTAATATTTTCAAAACCAGATACCTGAGCTCGTTTCACCGCATCCATCGCCTCTTTGGCTGAATGTCTACGATTTATAAACTTCAATTCCTCATCATTGAAACTCTGAATACCAATACTGATTCTATTGAAAGGTAAACAATTGAACTGCTCTAAATATTCGGCAGATAAGTCATCTGGATTAGCCTCTAATGTGATTTCAGCATCCTCATTTACCTCAAATATATTATAGATTGTATTGAAAATTCTTTCAAAATCGGCTATAGATAATAAAGAAGGCGTACCACCTCCAAAGTAAATGGTACGCACTATTTCTTCTTTTATATAATTCTGACGCAACTCTAGTTCTCTGCAAACAGCCGACACATAGTCTAATCTAGTGCCCGTATTAGTTTGCGTAAAGAAGTCGCAATAAATACATCTTGTTTTACAATAAGGAACGTGTATATATATTCCTGCCATCAAAAAATTGAATTATTTATTCTTCATACATTTTTTCAATCACATCTTTGTATTTTTCAGCTACAAATTTGCGTTTAACCTTCAATGTATTAGTCAATTCACCCGTTTCCATCGTGAAAGGTTCGGGCATTAGAGCATATCGTTTAATTTTTTCGTAAGATGCAAAATTGGCTTGCTGAATTTCGATACGACTATCAATCATCCTAAGAACGATCTTATTTTTCACCAAGTCCTCATTATCATGATATTCAATATCATTCTCTTCTGCAAAAGCCCTTAATGCAACATAATCTGGAACAATAAGTGCACTTGCGAATTTACGATCATCAGCTATTACTGCGATGATATCGATATATTTATCCTCAGCGATTTTAGTTTCAATTGCTTGCGGTGCAATATATTTCCCATTAGATGTTTTGAATAAGTCTTTGATACGTTCTGTTATAAACAAAGTGTTCCCATCCAAATGTCCTGCATCACCAGTACGGAAATATCCATCTTCTGTAAATGCTTCAGCAGTAGCTTCAGGCTTATTATAATACTCACGCATTACAGTTTTCCCTTTCACCAATATTTCATTTGCTTCGCTTATTTTCACCTCTACACCATCTAGAACAGTACCAATAGATCCTATTCTAAAACTATCAAAAGGATAACAAGAGACTGTCGCCGAAGTTTCGGTCAAGCCATAACCTACAATAATAGGAATATTTACAGATTGCAAAAACTCATTGATATTGTCAGAAAGTGGCGAACCCGCTGTAGGAAACATTTTCCCATTTTGAATTCCAATCACGGTTTTCAACAATCTGAAAACGGTGTTATTGTAGAAGTGATATTTTAGAGCTGTCCCTAATGGTGGTCTAATACCATTATATTTATAGTCGAGCTTGTATTTTCGTCCTGTTTTGATGGCATCTACAAACAGCCATTTTACAATTCCTGTGGAAGTATCTATTTTTTCTTGAACTCCAGAATAAACCTTTTCCCAGAAACGTGGCACACTACATAAAAGTGTCGGTTTCACCTGTTTCACCGTCTTTTGTATCTCTTTAGCATCCTGATTTATAGCTATAATAGTACCTCTATGCATACAGAAATAGCTCCATGCTTTTTCAAAAACATGAGCTAAAGGCAAGAAGCAAACCGAAAGTTCTTTATTGCCCAAATTGGTCAACCGAGCATCATGCAATCTGAAAACTTCTAAGAAACACGAGTGAGGAAGCACTACACCTTTAGGTTCTCCAGTTGTTCCCGAAGTATAGATGATACAAGCAACATCCGTTTCTCGACGAGATTTCATTCTTACCTTCACAGTTACTTCGGCATTTGAGTTTTCGCCAGTGGTCGTGAAGTAATCGAAATAGATTGAGGTTTTATCCTCAGCATTGAATTTTATATTATTGTCGAATGCTATAATTCTTTTCAAGCATTTCGAATTCTGCTGTACTTTATAGGCATTATTATATTGAAATTGCTCACCAACAAATAGATATTCTATATTAGCATCATTTACAATATATTCAACCTGATTCGGCGATGAAGTCGCATAAATTGGAACTGTAGCAGATCTATTTGCATAGGCTCCAAAATCGACAAAGAAATATTGAGGCATATTCTGAGAATAGATTCCAATATTGTCAGCCTCTTTGA
>JASLEN010000270.1 GCA_030151105.1 Dysgonomonas sp. | reverse complement strand
ACCTCCATATACTTTATTGAATATAGAATCAATTTCTTTGCCAGTAAAATCTTCTGCAAAAAAGTGATCCATTCCATGGTCAGACAGTTTACAACCAACCAGCGCAAAAAAATCGTGTCGATTACGCAAAGCTGTTAACATATCTGTGAACGAAGAAATACGCACTCCTGAAACTTGCGAGAGTTTTTCCATATAGGCTCTGAAATTGGCTGGGTTTTCGACCGCCATAGCCTTGTCTGGACGCCATGTAGGTAATACTTTTATATCGAAACCTTCATTTTTTAGCGCCACATGATACTCCAAAGAATCGGCAGGATCATCTGTCGTACACACAACTTCTACTTTATAATGCTTCATTAAGCCTCGAGCCGAGAACTCTTTCGTGCGTAGTTTAGCCGTACATTCATCAAAAATTTCACGAGCTGTTTTGGGGTTTAACAGTTTTGTTATCCCAAAAGCAGATTTCAACTCCATATGCGTCCAGTGGTAAAGTGGATTTCGCATCGTATATGGCACTGTTTCAGCCCATTTCTCAAATTTATCCCAGTCAGAAGTTTCTTTCCCTGTTATATATTTTTCGTTGATTCCATTAGCACGCAAAGCACGCCATTTGTAATGATCGCCACCAAGCCAAATTTCGCCCAAGTTATCGAATTGATAATCTTCGGCAATCATTTTAGGATCGAGATGACAATGATAATCTATAATAGGTAAATGCTTGGAAAACTGATGATAAAGCAATTCTGCCTCACTATTTTCTAGCACAAAGTTATCGTCTAAAAATGCTTTCATAACTTCTTTATTTATAAAGTGTTTTGGCAATTCCCATCTCCAAACCTCGCAACTCAGCAAGTCCTCTCAAGCGCCCAATCCCTGAATAACCGGGATTTGTTTTTTTGTTCAAATCATCTAGCATTTGATGTCCATGATCGGGACGGAATGGGATTGAAATTCCTCTTTTATTCTGAATTTCAAGATAGCCTTTCATCACTCCATACATATCCACATCACCTTCTAAGTGATTAGCTTCGTAGAAGTTACCTTGTTCGTCACGTTGCGTAGAACGCAGATGCACAAAGTTGATTCTATCGCCCAAGGCAGTAATCATTTGTGGCAAATCGTTATCAGCTCGTACTCCAAACGAACCTGTACAGAAGCACAAGCCGTTAGATTTGTTTGGCACAGCTTTTACAAGTGCCTCAAAATCAGATTGCGTACTCATAATACGTGGCAAATCGAGAATCGCATACGGAGGATCATCTGGATGAATTGCCAATTTTGCCCCCACTTCATCAGCCACAGGAGCTATTTCTTTCAAAAAGTCAATCAAATTTTGACGCAGTCTATCGGCAGAAATTCCATCATAGCGATCGAGTTGCTTTTGGAACTCTTCGAGCGTAAAACTTTCCTCAGCACCTGGAAGTCCTGCAATCATATTCTTAACGACCAAGTCCTTATCAGCTTGAGACATCCTCTCAAAACGTTTTTTGGCTCTTGCTAACTCGTCTGCTGTGTAACTCTTTTCTGCATTTGGACGCTTCAAAATATGAAGATCGAAAGCCATAAAAGCGTCACGCTCAAAGCGTAGAGCCTTAGAGCCATCAGGCATGGTATAAGCCAAGTCGGTACGTGTCCAATCCAAAACGGGCATAAAGTTGTAGGTAATTATCATCACACCACATTTAGCCAAGTTTCTGATGCTTTCTTTATAGTTCTCAATATATTTTTTGTACTCGCCTTCTTGCGTTTTGATATGCTCATGAACAGGAATACTCTCCACTACTGACCACGTGAGACCAGCATCTTCGATAATTTTCTTACGTTTTTGGATTTCTTCCACCGTCCACACTTCGCCGTTTTTGATGTGGTGAAGCGCAGTCACAATCCCCGTTGCACCCGCTTGACTAATATCAGCCAAAGAAACGGGGTCGTTAGGACCATACCATCTCCAAGTTTGTTCGCTAAGTATCATATTGTTATATTTTTATTTTAAATTGAAAATGCGTTGAAACCACCATCCACAACAAGCACCGTTCCTGTTACAAATTTGGAAGCATCGCTCACCAAATAATGAACCGCTCCGTGCAATTCTTCTGCTTCTCCAAAGCGACGGAATGGCGTGTGGGCTATGATTGTGTTGCCTCTATCGGTGAATGTGCCATCAGGATTGGTCAAAAGAGCACGATTTTGCTCTGTCAAAAAGAATCCTGGAGCAAGCGCATTTACTCTGAATTTTTCTCCAAATTTGGTTGCCAATTCTCCCGCCATATATTCAGTATAGTTGGATATTGCAGCCTTAGCAGCACCATATCCAGCCACTCTGGTCAATGGACGAAGTGCTGACATAGACGAAAAGTTGAGAATATTACCCTCACCAGCATCCACCATTGCCTTAGCAAATACGGAAGTCGGCAATGCCGTACCAAAAAGATTGAGATCGACCACAGTTTTGAAATCGTCTAGCTTGAGGTCAAAAATTGTTTTATCTGGCGCAATTGTAGCCCCTGGCATATTACCTCCAGCAGCATTTATGAGCACATCTATTTTGCCATATTTCTTCAAAATATCTTCTCTGTTTTGAATCAATACTTGCTCATTCATCACATCCGATTCCAGAAATAGAGCTTCATTACCGCTTGCAACTATTTCTTTTACAAGAGATTCTCCTTTTTCTTTATTGCGTCCAAGAATTACAACTTTTGCTCCTTGTTCTGCTAAGTATTTTGAAATACTTTTTCCTAGAACTCCGTATCCTCCAGTAATAAGGATTACTTTTTTGCTGATATCAAATAGGTTTTTCTTCATATCTTATATTGGTCTTATTATTGTTTTCTAGTTGCAATGTGTGCGAACACACAAAGAATATTCAAAACTAATCAAAAAGCTTGGAAGAAACAAGATGTGTGCGAACACATTTAACAACAATACATCTTTATTCACTTAAATGCAGTATGTTACACAACATAAAGAGATAAGTTACTGATTATTGCAATAAGAAATTTTAATCGCAATAGAAACTGATATTCTCCTTCATCAGAATATCAATTGGCATATAGTTTTCTTTAAGGGGTGAATTTGCAAAAATGAGATGATTGCTCAGTGCCTTAATACTATCATATCCCTGAACAATAGATCGTTGTGAAATTAGATACAGAACCTTATCATTCAACAAAGCTTCTGCATTACGCTCGATAGTATCGTATCCGATGAGACGAATGGAATGATTAACCTTAGGAATAGTATCTACAATAGACGCAACTTCGTGAATACGAGAATTAAATATAATAGCTCCCACCCTATCCTTACCATTTGCAGTTTCAGCCAAGCGTTGTGCCGAATTCTGTTTATCATTTAGATTTAATGTCAGTCGAGATAATTTTCCTTGAAATTTATTTTTTTCAAGATAGTCAAGAAAGCCTCGCTCTCGATTTTCAGTTTGGGTAGAAAAACTCTCTTCTTTATTTTCGCCATTGATGATAATTATGCTAGAGCTTTCACCTATCTCTCTAAGCATCAACTTAGCAGCTATAGCACCACTGACTACAGAGTCTGCTCCGAAGTACGACAAATTTTTACACCCATCTATATTGGAGTCGATAAAAACGTACGGAATAGCCTCGCCATCTAACTTGGAAGCAAGATTAATTACCTTTTCTTTGTGCAAAGTAGCAATTATAACTCCTGCATATTCATTCTGAAACAATTCTTCTGAAATATCGCTAAAAGACTCACTATCAAATTGATCGAAGTATAAATAATCAATACTCACATTGAAATCCTTGAGTTCATGTGCCGCCTTGTCGATTCCTGAATACACTTGTTCCCAATATTCGCCAGACTCGAAACTAGGCATCAACACCGCAAAGGAAAAAGACTTGCGAGATGCCAAAAAACGAGCAACCATATTGGGTTCGTAGTTGATTTCTTCGAGCACTTTTTCTACCGCCTGACGTTTTTCGTCCGACACTCGCCCCCTATTATGTAGCACTCTATCTACCGTTCCTACAGAGACTTTAGCCATTTTGGCAATATCAACAATGCGTATATTTTGCTTTTTATTCATACTCTTCTTCTTTCAAATGGTTGTGCGATTCAACATATTTGTGTGCTACTAAATATAAATTTCGCTCCAAAAAATGTTTTGTATCATGGTCAATAATCTTCAAAGGTTGCACGTGGGTGCGAACACGAATATAGTTATTAATTCTTGTTAAATAATCATTTTGATAGGCTAAAAAAACAGCCCTCTTCATATCATCACGATATTAAGAGGGCTTCATTCATTAACAATTAACCTAAATGTACATGATTTCTTCTGATTATCTTAGGTCTGTTGGTGCAAGCTTGTCCATGTCGCCATAGTCAAGATTTTCACCAGCCATTCCCCAGATAAACATATAGTTGCTTGTTGCTGATCCTGAATGGATTGACCACTCTGGAGAAAGTGCAACTTGTTCGTTAGTCATCCAAATGTGACGAGTTTCTTTTGGCTCACCCAAATAGTGGCAAACTGCCTGACCTTTAGGAACATTGAAATATAAATATGCTTCCATTCTACGGTCGTGCGTATGTGCTGGCATTGTATTCCAAACGCTTCCTGGATGAAGCTCTGTCAAGCCCATTTGAACTTGGTTGATTTGAACTGTTTCTTTAACAATCAATTGATTGATTGTACGACGATTAGACTCTTCTGCAGTTCCAGCTTCTATTACGTTAGCATCTTTCATTGTAATCAACTTTGTAGGATACTCTTTGTAAGCTCCTGCCGAGTTGAAATAGAATTTAGCAGGATTACTTGGATCTTTAGACGCAAAAGTCAATTCATGATCCCCTTTTCCTACATAAAGTGCTTCTTTGAAGTTTACATTATAGTCTTTGTTTCCTACTTTTACTACACCTGGACCACCAATATTGATGATTCCTATTTCTCTACGATGCAAGAAGTTAGGTGCTTTTAGAATATCAATGGTATCCAACTTCAGCGGAGTTGCGGTTGGCATTGCACCACCCACAATAAAACGGTCGTACATGGTGTACGTCATGTGAATTTTTCCCGCTTCAAATACTTTTTCTATCAAAAATTCTTTACGAATTTTCTCTGTGTCATACTTCTTAAAATCTTCTGGATGATGCGAAAAGCGCACATCGTACTCAATATGATTTTGTGCTGCAAGTCCCATAACCGACATTAATAAAATCAGTGATACTACTAGTTTTTTCATATTTACTTTTTATTTTATGAATATATTTATACTTTATTTTTTATTCTTAATAATTTAATTTTCAGTTGTTTGCTTCACTACATTCTTTTGTCTATTCAACACCACAAGCCCAAGAGTAATAGCACCTAATACGACGCTTCCTACAAGTTTCAGATTTGCTGTCAACTGATAGATAATCCATGTTAATGGACTGGCTGCAAAGTCAATAGCTCCTACTTGTTGTCCTGTTGTATATTTGTCTCCCGTAGCTGCCACAACCGATTCGGTGAATATTCCTGAAAGACTAGTAACCATATAGTTACCCGCAATCATTATAATCAGACCAATAAGGAATGTTTTGAAAACATTTCCTTTGGTATAAGGCAAAATCATTGGGAAAATATAGAGCAATCCTGCCAAACTTGTAAGTGGCAAAAACTTATTTCCTGGCAAAACAACGGATACGAAAATCAATACAGGAATGAGCAAAATAGTTGCCACAAGCGTTACTGGATGCCCGATAACAAGAGCTGGCGTCATTCCGATATAGAGTCCCGAACTGTTTTTGAATTTCTTTTGAACCAAAGCTTTAGTAGCTTCCGAAATAGGCACAAGCCCCTCGATAAAGAGTGACGTAATACGTGGAATAAGCTCCATCACAGCACCCATAACTACCCCAAGCTGAAGCACTTTTGCAAATTC
>JASLEN010000223.1 GCA_030151105.1 Dysgonomonas sp. | reverse complement strand
ATTCACATCTGTACTTGTCTTCTCACGTTTGGTCATTATCCAAAGATTGTTGTCAAAACCTTTTCTGATATTATCATGCTTCAGCAAACTCACATCCACATACGCAAGCCCCGTAAAACAAGAAAATATAAAAACATCTCGCACCTGATTTAGCCTTTCCACCCCAAAGTCTTTTTCTTTCATGGTTTGTAGTTCTTCATCTGTCAAGTAACCTCTATCCACTTTTTCATATCGTACTTTGTGATTACCAAAAGGATCAACAGTTACCCACCCATTATTTTTTGCAATGGTCACTATCTTTTTGAAAAGTGTAATAAATTTATTGGTGGTATTCACATTGCAGTCACAAGAGGTTCTCAAATATAACTCAAAGTCGGTGATAAAGCGTAAATCTATTTCCCGAAGTGGAATATCAGATATTCTATATTGTGATTTCATAAACGCTTCCAAGTGATTGTAAGTCCTTTTGTACCTAGACATAGTTGCTTTCACTATTGAAACTCCAACTTGTTTTTCTAACTCGTCATTATGTTGCTGAAATAGTTGTAGCAATGTTGTTGAATCCACATCCAAACCTAAATAGGCATTTTTCACTTTTTCAGCAGTTACATAATTATCTCTTTCTATGATTTTTCGATAAGTAGTGTGAAGTGATGCCAATGTACTCTCCAAAATGTAATTGACATCTGTAGCTTCTTTGGATTTACCTGTTGCTCTTCCAAAATCGACATTCCATAGTTTAGGATTGATATCTAGCTTCAAGTTAAACCTAGTAGCTACCGTGTTAATTGTGACTCTACAGAAAATAGGAACATTCCCGTTCTTTTTGATTTTATCTCTTTTTAGGTAAAAGAGAACATTAAATGTACTTTTCATAAGCTCATCTTTTAATGTTGCAAAATTATTACTAACTATTAATTAATGAGCAATTTGCAGACTGCCATAAACGGACAGTTCAACGCCAAATTCAGTCAATGCGTACCCCTTTTTGTCTTTTAGTGTAAAGGGGTACACTTTGGGGTACACTCTTTGTCTGTTTTTGTCTTTTCATTGGCTCTCCTCCAAAGCCAAAAAAGCCTGCAAACGTTGATGTTGCAGGCTTTGTCATACTTTTGTCGCCTCTTGGCTTTTAGTAAAAGTGACCTCGGAGGGGCTCGAACCCTCGACCCATTGATTAAGAGTCAATTGCTCTACCAACTGAGCTACGAAGTCTTATTTTGGTGTCACAAATGTAAAATAATCTTTTCTAAAAAACGGGAAATATTGGCTGAAATTTGAAATTATTTTACTCTTCAAGGTTAATTTCATCTAAGGGATTCCAGAAGATTGTGTTCCAACTCTTTATTCTATTGTTGATTACACTAATTCCTTCTGCCTCTAAAAGCTTTTGCATAGTTTCGGCAGTTGTGAAAGAATCTCGACCAGATAATTGCCCTTGGCTATTCACAACTCTATGCGCTGGGACATCCTGAAGAGAGCTACCACCCATTATTTTACCTACTAATCTGGAATGATTGGGATAACCTATCGCTTTGGCAATAGCTCCATAGCTAGTTGCTCTACCTATAGGAATCATCCTAACGATGGTATAGACCATTTCTCTGAATTCTTCTATATCCATTACGCATGTTTTTTCTTCTTATTGATATCTGGTAAAAACATAGTAACCAACCCCAACAGAGGCATATATGCACACATCGAATATACGAATTGTATTCCCGCTTTGTCAGCCACCCATCCCAATACAGCGGCAGCCACCCCTGCAATTCCAAATGCTAATCCGAAGAATAGTCCTGATATCAATCCCAGTTTAGAAGGTAATAATTCTTGAGCATATACAATAATCGCCGAAAATGCGGAAGCTAAAATTACTCCCACCAAAACACTCGCTATACAAGTGCCTATTAATCCCATATGTGGCATTATAAGCGCAAAAGGAGCAGCACCAAGAATAGATGTCCAGATAACATATTTACGTCCAACTTTATCTCCAATCGGGCCTCCGATGAGTGTTCCTAGGGCTACAGAGAATAGGAATATGAATAAGAAAATCTGAGACCTTTGAGTGCTTATTCCAAATTTGTCTATCAAGTAAAATGTATAGTAGTTAGTCAAACTAGCCATATACACATATTTCGAAAAAATTAGGACTAAAAGAATTCCTAGTGCAAATAATGTTTTCTTTCTGGATAGTGGATTGGGAGCAAACTCTTCTAGTGGCTTATTTTCGGCTCTCACTTGTTTCAGCTTTTTTCCATACCACTTGTAGATTGGAGTCATTATCAATATAGAAGCAAAGGCTACAAAGCAGAAGATGACAATATACCTTTGCCCATATGGAGTTATGATTAACGCGGCTAAAAGAGGTCCTAATGATCCTCCTAGATTACCTCCTACCTGAAAAATAGACTGCGCCAAACCATGTTTTCCTCCCGATGCTAGATGAGTCAAGCGAGAAGCCTCAGGGTGAATTATAGATGATCCTATCCCTGTAAAAGAGACCGCTATTAAAACCATTGGCATACTTGTCGCGTAAGCCAAAATTGCAAGACCTATCAAGGTCGATGTAATTCCCATTGGGAGATAATAGGGGCGGGGATTTTTATCAAATACTGTGCCTACAATGGGTTGAAAGATGGAGGAGAATATTTGATATACTAATGCGATCAATCCTATTTCAGTGAGGTTGAGAGCCAAACTCTTTTCCAAAACAGGATACATTGCAGGTATTATAGACTGAAATAAGTCGTTAGAGAAATGAGCAAAACTGAGTGTGAAAAGTATGCCCATGGCTGTTGACGTAGCCTTATTGTTGATTGCTTTTTTTTCCATAAGCAGACAAAGGTATAAATTAAAATCTATTTAGATATAAGTACAATCAATTCGGATTAATTTTTAACCTCAAAAACTTTTAGTAATTTGCATACGTTCTAAATAAGAAGAAATATAAAATCAAGATAAAATGTTGAATATAGGATGTCATCTTTCTCTTTCCAAGGGTTTTGAGGCTATGGGAAAAGATGCTTTAGAGATTGGAGCTAATACATTTCAGTTTTTTACGCGCAATCCTCGTGGAGGTAGTGCTCGAGCATTAGATCTGGAAGATATAGGTAAACTTGCAAAGTTGGTGAAGGAGAATAATTTTGCTCCTTTGTTGGCGCATGCACCCTATACGCTCAATCTGTGTTCTTCAAATCCAGACACACGAAAGTTTGCAAAAGAAATGATGGCTGACGACTTGAGCCGCTTAGCTCAGATGCCTTGTCAATTGTATAATTTCCATCCAGGAAGTCATACTAAACAGGGGGCAGATGTAGGTATTCAGCAGATTGTGGAAGGGCTAAACGAAGTGATGACTCCTGACCAACCAACTATTATGCTGCTAGAGGCAATGGCTGGGAAGGGAAGTGAAGTGGGAAAAACTTTTGAAGAGTTAGCAGCAATCATTGACGGAGTAGAAATAAAAGAGAAAATGGGAGTATGCTTGGACACTTGCCATATCTTTGAAGGAGGATATGATATCATTTCCGATTTAGAGGCTGTAATTGAGCGTTTTGACGAAATTGTAGGACTAGATAGGCTGCATGCTATACATCTTAATGATAGTAAGAATCCGTTAGGAGCAGCTAAGGATCGTCACGAAAAAATAGGAGAGGGTACTATTGGATTGGAAACAATCAAAGCAGTAATAAACCATCCTAAATTAAAACATTTACCATTCTATTTAGAAACACCGAACGAGCTAGATGGATACGCAGCAGAAATAAAACTTTTGCGCAATGTTTACAAAGCATAAAATAGAATAAGAAACGGATTGTCAGTTTCACTCTAATATCTTTCCTTTGTATAAAACAGAAAAGATATGAAATCACAAGCAAATGTCAATTTTGAGCGAATCAAAGAGGCAATTGAATTTATAGATACAAATTATAAGCAGCAACCCTCACTAGATGAGGTTGCTGCTTATGTTCATTTAAGTCCTACGCATTTTCACAAGGTGTTTACGGATTGGGCAGGAGTAAGCCCTAAACAATTTCTTCAATTTACTACTCTTTCTCATGCTAAGGCTTTATTGAAGTCGGGAAGAGATTCATTACTCCAATCCTCTCTTGAACTTGGTCTTTCGAGTACAAGCCGATTACATGATCTTTTTATCAATATAGAAGCAATGTCACCAGGTGAGTTTAAGGATGCAGGCAGTGCTTTGAACATAGATTATAGTTTTGCTGACACACAATGGGGCAAAGCGCTCGTTGCATCTACAGAGAAAGGAATTTGTTACCTATCTTTCTTTGAAGATGCTGAAAAGGCTTTGTTAGAATTGCAATCTGAATATCCCAAAGCGAGTACTCAAGAAAAGTCAAATGGAAACCATCAATGTGCTCTTCTTGCACTTTCAGAAACTCCTTCTGATAAACTAAAGCTGCATATCAAAGGGACTGATTTTCAACTCAAAGTCTGGGAAGCTCTTCTCAAGATTCCTTATGGTTCATTGATATCCTATGGAGATTTAGCAACTGAAATAGGTAAGCCATCGGCAAGCAGAGCAGTGGGTACAGCGATAGGGAATAATCCTGTAGCATATCTTATTCCTTGCCATCGAGTTATTCAAAATACAGGAGCATTTGGAGGTTACAAATGGGAAATGGCTCGCAAGAAAGCAATCATAGGGTGGGAGAGCCTTGTTCTCAAAAAATAAGGCTTATCATTTCGATAAGCCTCATTCTATTTTATTTAATAACTTCTATAAAGTCATTTGTTCCTTTTCTCAATTTCTTCTCACTTCCCCACCAATCATTCTCTTCGTCGGCATAGCCTAATGGAAGTAATAGTGTTGATCTGTAGCCTTTTTCTTTTAGAGATAAGATTTGATCTAGTTTCTCTCTGTCAAAACCTTCGATAGGTACAGAGTTTACTTTAGCTTCGGCAGCAGCAGCACAAGCAATGCCTAAGCCTATGTAAGTTTGGCTCACCAACCATGTAGGCTGCAATGCTCCAACTTTTAGATTCACAAAGCCTTCTATCTTTTCTCGATATTTGGCTAAATGTTCTTCATCTTTGCCTCTCGTATCTTTCAAAATCTTGATATATGATTCATAGTCAGGGTTTGCGATTTCTGTTCTTGCTGCAAATACAATAAGGTGCGAACATCCTAAAACTGGTTGTTGAGGGCAAGATTCATTATAGATTCTATCTCTCAAGTCTTTATTTTCTATTACGAACACTTTGTACGCTTGCAGTCCTAAAGATGAGGGTGCAAGACGGATAGCCTCTAATATATTATCTACTATTTCTTGTGGAACTTGTTTGCCATTCATTGCCTTGCAGGCATGTCTCCACTTCAAGTCATTTATTAATGTTGTCATTGTTCTTAATCTTCGTTTTCTTCTTTAAACCATCCTGAATACATCAAATAGTTGCTTGCTATCTTCTGATTCATTTCTTTAGCTTGCTCTGCATCCACTTTTTTAACAAACTTAGCAGGTGTACCAGCGTAGATACTACCTGGCTCAATTTGAGTTCCACTCAGAACTACAGATCCAGCTGCTACAATTGCTCCTTCGCCTACCACCACATGGTCTAGCAAAATAGAACCCATGCCAATAAGTGCTCCATTCTCTATTTTAGCGCCATGTACCACTACATTGTGACCAATGGAAACGTCATCTCCAATTTCTACAGTTGATTTTTGATACAATGTATGGAGTACAGTTCCATCTTGTACATTCACTCTATTACCTATTCTGATAGAGTTCACATCACCACGCAACACAGCATTGAACCATATACTGCAATCATTGCCTATAACAACGTCGCCAATAATAGTTGCATTCTCTGCCAAATATACGTTTTCTCCTATTTCGGGTGTAAAACCTCTTACTTCTTTTATTAGTGCCATATTCTTAATTAATCAATCGTTCTAGATATTTTGTTAAATTCTCGACATTCAGCTTCTTAGCTAATATTGTCTTATCTTTAGATAGCAGAAAGATACTTGGAGTACCGCTAACGTTATACTTCAACCAATATTCGGATGTGTAATTAGGGTCAAAAACGTTATGCCAATCTTGCATTTTATTCTCTACTATAAAATCTTTCCAAGAATCCATATGATGTTCCAAGTTGATAGCTATTATTTCTAAGCCTTTACTTTTATATGTTTCATAAAAAGAATCTCTAAGTAGAGGAATTTCTTCTCTACAAAAGGAACAGCTAGGAGAGTAAAAATAGAGTAGTGTAAAGTTTGCCTCTATTTCGTTAGTGTTTATAGAGTCTCCGTCAATCGTTCTCAAGCTTAAGTTCTGTGCTTTCATTCCTAACCTATTTAACTCAATGAGTGAGTAGTCAGCTTTTAGTTGACTATAAGTTGCTCCGTCTATCCAGTTTATTTCTTTATCAAAAATATAGTCTTCAGCTAGTTTTGCCCACACATTTTCCATTCCCATCACAAGGCTAGTTGTTGCATCATTAACAAAATAGCTGAGTGTTTTTTCAAATGCAGCAGGATTCTTTTCAGTCAATGATACAATTTGACTTGTTGCTGCTGCTATGCTGTCAGGGTGCTGGCTAATAATGTCTTTTAAATAGTATTTAGTGGAAGGAATGAGAATATTTGTATTCCATAATCTCATATCCTCAAAGTTTATATTGTCAAGATAATGCGTTGTCGAATATCTATGGTTAGCGATCACTTGCTCTCTATTTTCAGGAACCAAATATGGTTCTAGTACAGGTGAAGAAGCTTTGATGAAATCAGCGAACCATGTGTTTTTATATTTCTTGAGATATTGCTCAGTTAGTTCTTGTGTCTTTTTTAGAGCCTCAGTATAATCTTCGATTGCCTCTTTTCTATCAGTTGTTTCAGGTTGAGTAGCATTAAGTTCATTTAATTTTCTAGTCACAGAGCTATTTAATGCGTTTAACTCTTTTAGGTATTGCCAAAAGAGTTTGGTATCATTGCTGCCTTCTACAGTGCTATTGGCCAAATCCTCGATGTTAAGTGTCATTCTGACATTCTGCTGATCTTTTTCGAGGAGAAAGTCAATTTGTGTATTAGGTTTTACATATAGTAGGTATTGACCAGTCTCCAGTGTCTTATTGGGATTCTCGAAAATGAACGAACCTCCTTTAGGGACACTTATAGAATCTATTATATATGTTCTGTCTTCCCAGTACCCAGCTAAATAAGCAACGCTCCCTTCTTCGAAAGGAGCATTTACTTCTATTTTATAACCTTTTGGTGAATTTGCGTACGTTGTACTTGAGAATAAAAATATAATAAAAAGGATTATGATATTTTTAAATTTCATGTGTTTTATTCTTTAACCATTGTTTCTCTGTCTCATTCAGACGAGGCGATAGTTTGTCATATACTCGTTTGTGATATGTATTAAGGAAGTCCACTTCTGCCTTAGTTAGCATATCTTTCACGATAGGTCGTGTATCAAAAGGACACAATGTAATAGTCTCAAATGAATAGAAATCTCCAAACTCAGTAGTCATTTCTTTTTGAGTTACAACCAAGTTCTCCAATCTGATACCATATTTTCCATCTCTATAAAGACCAGGCTCGTTTGAAGTCACCATCCCTAGTTGTAGCGTAGTCGGGTTCTCATTCAATCTAATGTTTTGAGGACCTTCGTGAACATTCAAGAAATGTCCTATACCATGTCCTGTGCCATGTAGATAGTTCAACCCTTGATCCCAAAGGGCTTTGCGAGCTAAAATGTCTAATTGTGATCCACGTGTTCCTTGCGGATAAATTGCTGTAGCAATAGCAATATGCCCTTTAAGAACCATCGTGTAATCTTTCTTCATTTGTTCTGTAAGTTCGCCTACAGCTATTGTTCTTGTAATATCTGTTGTTCCATCAAAGTATTGACCTCCAGAGTCAACAAGTAATAAGCCTTCTGGTTTTACTTCCAAGGAACTCTTCTCTGTAACATTGTAATGCACTATTGCTCCATGAGGACCATAGCCTGAAATCGTATCGAAGCTTTCTCCTACAAAAAGTTCTTGTTTAGAACGGAATTCAATAAGCTTTTTAGGGATATCTATTTCAGATATTTTAGTTTTTCCTATGTTCTCATCCACCCACATCAGGAATTGAACCATTGCTACACCATCTTTTAGCATAGCATTTCTAAACCCACTCAACTCCACTTCGTTCTTGCAACTTTTCATCAAGTCAGCTGGCGAAGGTGTATCTACAGGTGCAAATGATTTATTTATAGTATTTAGCAACTTGAGGGTGACTTTTGCACTATCTAAACAAATTGTTTCGTTTAGCTTCGATACGTAGTCATACACTTTGCTGTAGTCAGCCAACACTATTCCTTCACCTTGAAGGTAGTTTTTAGCCTCATCTGTCAGTTTCTTAGGATCAATAAAGAGAACACTTTCTCTTCTTGATATGTATGCAAAGCAGACAGCAACAGGATTACATTTTACATCGTTGCCACGTATGTTATATAGCCATGCCACAGTGTCCAATGCTGCTACTAATAGAGAGCTTGCACCTTCTTTCTCTACAGCATCACAAACTCTGTTTATTTTGCTTTTTGCAGATTCTCCTGTATATTTTTCAGGCAGAATGAATATTGGATTTGTAGGGATAGCTGGTCTGTCTTTCCAAATCTCAGCAAAAGGATCTGTATTTATATTAAGTTTTAATCCTTTTTTTGTTAGTTCTTTTTCTAAGGTTTGGGCTTCTCTTGCTGCATAAACTTGAGCGTCTATGCCAATCGTTGCACCTTTGCCTAATGTTTGTGCCAACCATTCTGTGATGGAAGGGGTGTTTGGTAAACCTTCTTTAAAGAGATCTATTGTTGTGCTTTCAAGCTGTTGAGTCGCTTGTATAAAATATCTAGAGTCGGTCCATAAGCCACTTTTGTCTTTTGTAACCACTATTGTGCCAGCAGATCCTGTAAATCCACTAATCCATACTCTAGACTCCCAATGCAAAGCTGGATATTCGCTTAAATGCGCATCCGTACTCGGGACTATAAAGGCATCGATGTTGTTTTTACTCATAAATGCTCGCATATCAGCGAGTCTTGCTGGAACTTTAGTATTGCTCATGATATTTAATTTTTAAGTTATTTATCCTTCTTTTCGTACTGCAGTATTCATACTACATGATCCTGTAAAGTTGGCTCCAGGTTCTATCTCTATGGTTTGGGTCTTGATGTCTCCCAACATTTTAGCAGTACTCCTCAATATTACACTGTCCGAACATACAATGTTTCCGTTGATTCTACCTGTCACCTCTAGGTTGACACACTCTATATCTCCTGTGATGACGCAAGATGGACCAATAACTATTTTTCCTCTACAGTTAATGTTCCCCTCTATTGCTCCATCAATACGAAAATCTTCTTCAGCAATGATTTGACCTATAAGCTTTGTTCCTGCTGCTATAACGTTATGCGAACTTGATGAAGGTCCTGATCCGTTTTTACTCATGTTTTTGTGGATAAAATATAATTCATGTATTTTTTGATAAAGCAAATATAAATAAAAAACTTAGCTTTGTCTTACTTATCAATAAAGTCTTTATGAAAAGTTATATATTGTTAGAAAATATCGAGATTTTTGCTCATCATGGTGTCTTTGAACAAGAGACAAAAGTGGGCAATTCCTTTATGATAAATTTAAAAATAGAGGTAGATCTGAAAAATCCTAGTTTTTCCGATGAATTGGAGGATACGGTAAGTTATGCTGAAGTTTTTCAAATCGTGAAAGATGAAATGAAGATTCCTTCTAAATTACTAGAGCATGTAGCAGGTAGAATAATTCGCAGGTTGAAAACAACCTATGCTGAAATTGTAAGTGCTGAAATTAAACTGTCAAAAAGAAATCCTCCAGTTGGTGGTCAAGTTGATTTTGCAAGTGTCGTTTTAATTGATTAACTTTAGAGTAAGACTGGTCACTCAGTTTGAATGACTTGAATAGAGAATATGCGTGTAAAGAAAATAACAGAGCTGAATAGAGTGTCTGTAAGCGAATTCAAAACATTAGAAAAAACACCACTCATTGTAGTTCTTGATAATGTGAGGAGCTTGAATAACATCGGTTCAGTATTTAGATGCTCTGATGCCTTTAGGGTAGAACGTGTTATCCTATGCGGGATAACTGCTACGCCACCTCATGTTGATATTCACAAAACTGCTCTTGGAGCCGAGGACTCTGTGGAATGGGTGTATTTTGAGAATACGATAGATGCTATTTCGAGGCTCAAAGATGAAGGTTATGTGGTTTGTGCTGTAGAACAAACTACTAATAGTATAAGCCTCGATAAGTTCTCTTATGATGAGGCTGAAAAATATGCTGTTGTGGTAGGTAATGAAGTTAAAGGAGTACAACAAACTGTAGTTGATATGTGTGATTGTTCCATCGAAATTCCTCAAATGGGTACTAAGCATTCCTTAAATGTGGCTATTGCAACAGGAATTGCAATATGGGAGTTTTTCAAACACATGAACAAGTCTTTAAAATAGTCAAGAGACAATTTACAAAACTAGATAATAAAGAAATTAACCAAATAATTATGCTATCAGAAAAAGATAAACAACAATTGGAGGCTCAAGGTGTATCAGAAGCACAAGTATTGGCTCAACTTCAACGCTTTGAGACAGGTTTCCCGTTTCTGGAAGTAATCGCTCCAGCTTCTGTCGATAAAGGAATAATGTTCTTGTCGGAGTCTGAGAAGTTGAAATATGAACAACTTTGGAAAGATTATATTGCAAAAGATCATGTGGTGACTAAGTTTGTTCCTGCTTCGGGTGCGGCGAGTCGTATGTTCAAAGATTTGTTTGCTTTTTTGGATGCGTCTTATAATGAGCCTACTACCGATTTTGAAAAAGAATTCTTTAGCAAAATTGATTTGTTCGCTTTTTACCCAAGTCTCGATACTATGTGTCTCAAAAATGAAGGCAAAGGTATAGTAGCCTTGATAGCAGATGGTGCTTACAAAAGCGTAGTGAGTAACCTTTTGAGTGAAAAAGGGCTTAACTATGGTTCTCTCCCGAAAGGATTGCTTGAGTTTCATAAATATGATAACACCTCCCGTACGCCTGTCGAAGAGCATATGGTTGAGGGTGCATTATATGCTTCGGGTACTAGTAAACTTGTGAAACTACATTTTACAGTTTCACCAGAGCATAAAGAATTATTTCAAAAGTTAGTGGTTGCCAAAGCTCCTATTTATGAAAAAGATTTTCAAGTAAAATATGATATTTCTTTTAGTGAGCAAAAGTCAAGCACAGATACGATTGCTGTTAATGACGATAATACTCCTTTTAGAGATGGTGATCGTTTGCTATTCCGTCCAGGAGGACATGGTGCTCTTATCGAAAACTTGAATGATTTGGATAGTGATATCTTATTTGTGAAAAATGTTGATAATACGATTCCTGATAGACTTAAATCTCCAGAGGTCCAATATAAAAAGATATTAGCAGGAGTATTGGTTGAGAAACAAACTAAATCTTTTGAGTATCTCAGAGCTCTAGTTTCAGGGGCATATACTCACGAAGAATTAATAGAAATGCTCTATTTCCTTCAAGATGAATTAAACGTAAAGAATCCAGAAACTAAACTGCTTGAGGATGCTGAACTGGCCTTGTATATCAAGGCTAAACTAGATAGACCCATGCGAGTTTGTGGAATGGTCAAAAATGAAGGAGAGCCAGGTGGAGGACCCTATTTTGCTGTTAGTCCAGACAATACTATTGCTCTGCAAATTTTAGAAGCATCTCAGATTGATATGTCTAACGAACATAATGTGAATGCACTAAAATCGGCTACACATTTCAATCCAGTTGACTTGGTTTGCGCAACTAAAAATTATTTAGGTCATAAATTTGATTTGCTTAATTATGTTGATTCAATGACTGGTTTTATTTCAGGGAAATCTAAAGATGGAAAATCCTTGAAGGCATTAGAGCTTCCAGGCTTGTGGAATGGCGCAATGTCCGATTGGAATACTGTTTTTGTAGAGGTTCCAATTGAAACTTTTAATCCAGTGAAAACAATCAATGATTTGCTGAGAACAAATCACTTATAGAATAAAAAAAGAAAAAAATATGAGTCAAAACTTTTACTTCAATAGAATTGTTGTATATTTGTATTTAATTTAAAAAACTAAAACACGTGACTTTTGCATTAAATCTATGACTCCTATAGTTGTAGTGATGATATTGCGGAATTTTATAATATGTATCTATTAGTGCTGACTTTTACTAAAACTACTGTAATGAGACGTAAATTTTTATTCTTATCTACCATACTTGCTTGTTCTACTTTTGTGAGTGCATTTGGACAAAAAACTCTAAATGAAAACGCATTGCCTTCTACAAAGACTGACACGTTAAGTATTAAAGCTAAGGCCTCAGCTACAACTAGAGGGGCTGATCCTATGAAAATGGGAGCTTCTTTCCAAGTTGAAGATATCAAACCTTCAGCAGATAGAGAAGTGGAAAACTATAAAAGTATATTCTATTCTAATGCAAAAATGTATGTTGCTGAAAATGCAGATGCATCTATGTATGTAGAAGGAACAATGAAATATGATAACGAGGCACAAGTTAAACAAGTTGGACAAACTGTTCTGACTGGAGACTTTGTTTCACTAAAAGATAAAAGGAACACTGATAGAGGTGATGTCGTTAGTCTTTTTGATGATTCAGATGCTGATGCAAAAAAAGGGTATGTGAACTTCTTCGGTGAAGGACGACGTCAATATATTATTCGAGAGGATGCTAATGGTAATCCACTTGGAAGTTCTCTTGGTTTAATTGATGGAGGCTTAGATAATTTGTTGAAAGTTGGTACTGAGTACGAGTATGTAATTAAATTTCCAAATATACGAGTAGACAAAAATCCAAAAGCTGCAACAGGTACTGAGTTTGCTTGGAGCGTACAAAATCTTAAAGCTAAAATAGATGCTGGATACGATATTGAAAAAGAGAATCTCCTAGTTGTTGGCTCTAACGTTGCAATGTCTGTAAATAGACTAGATTTAACAAACGATAATCGTTTTTCAGTAGATGTAGTTTCCCAAGGGTTAGAAAAAAGGGCTCAAGGGATACTACCTAGTTCAATCAATGAACTTGATTATTATAGGATTAATCCTGCATATGTGAAAATAGGAGAGATGTCGGAAAAAGGATACAATGAAGTGAACATGAAATTGTATGAGTATATCGAAGCAGAGGTTGCTGGAGACCTGAGTCAGCCATTGAAACATGATGATCTTGTAGTGGAAACTAACATGAAAAGTGGTCTTACTATACCTAATGGAATAAGTGATAAGGCTACATTCATGCGAGGATTTACTTCTCCTTTAGATAATCTATATACAGATTATATGTTTTATAATGTGATTACTAGACCCGATTCTAGAGCTATTGGTGGACATAATCCAGCCTCAGGTGAATATGAAGGTCCACTTGCTAGTCCTAAGGAACATATATTGCCAGGAGTTGGCTATTTCGTGGCTATGGATGTATCCAATGCATACTTTGAGAATATTAAGGATAGATGGCATGAAAATCTAGATCTTGCGTATGATAAAAGAGCTAGAGGGGGCTACAATTTTTCACGACTTGTTCAACGTATGCGTGACGAGTATGATAGAAAAGGAACCATTGCAGGAGAGGAGCAATTTAGTTTATATACTTTTGACGCAGCAGATGCAACAGCAAAAAGGAAACATATTGTTGAGCGTTTCAATTTAAAAGAAGTTGATGTGATAATTCCAGAACCAGGAGGAAATAATGGAGCAAATGGCTTAACCTTCTTAGGTAACCCTTATATGATACCTATCAGTATGTCTGGACTACTTGCTAAGACTGTTAATGGAGCTTTTTATGCACCAGCTCATAGTGATAGTTGGGCATCAGATCCGGAGTTTATAACACCTTATACTCCCAAAGGTTTCGAAGAAAAAACTCAAGGGGGGGTTAAAGCAGTTCATGGATTAAATTCGACTAACATAGCTAATGCTAGAGCATCAAAAACTTTGTTATTACGTTCTACTTACTGGGTTCCTCATTCTGGATTAGTTGCAAATACGAAAGTAAATGGGAAAGCAGGATATGCATATAATGTTAAATATGACCAAGTCTCAACTGTGACTCAAGCCACTACTGTAACTAAGTCTTATAATAGAATTATTGAGCCTATGCAAATGTTCTTAGTGCAAGCAGCTACTGGTGGTACATTTACCTTTACACCTGATATGCAAACCTTCAAAGGGCAGGCTTTTGCGGTACAGGATCTGGCGCCAAAGGTATCAGGACGTAGCAGCTTTTCTGTGGACAATGAGCTAGTTGAAGATGAGGCGATCAGCAAAGATTGGATTTTGATAGAAGCAGCAAGTGAGAGTGGCGATAAATTGACAGTTGATAGAACAGCAGTTAGATTTTTCAATGGAGCTTCTCAAATTTATGACAATCAATATGATCAAGAAAAATTCTTCACTCCCACTGAAGTTCAAAGTGCAGGAGTTCAAGGAAGAGCTCTAGCAGCAGATTTAGTAGAATCTACAGCTCCTAATAATATGCTTTATACAGCATCTGTAGGAGCAAGCCCTAGACAGCTATTGAGTCATGGTGTGGGATATGACACAAAAGAAATTCCATTGTATTATGTGTCAGGAGGTGTGGAAGAGAATGTTACTCTAACATTTGCCGGAATGGATGGATTTGACAGATTAGAGAATGTAAAACTAATTGACAGATTTAAAGATACTGAAAGCGATATTTATGAAGGTTTTGTGTATTCTTTTGTGACTATGCCTGGTAAAGAAACTGTAAATGGAGAAAATCGATTTGTTCTTAAATTTGGAGACAGTGATGATGAAGAGCCAAGTTATACTGTAGATCCTATTACTTGTTATTATAGCGGATCTATACTTCATATTGGAGGACTTAATGAAAAAGATTTAAATAGTAAAGTTCAAATATTTGATTTGCAAGGACGTCTTATGGGGAGCACAACAATTAATAATTACCCAACAATGGAATACCCTAAGGCTCTAGGTCAAGGAACTTTTATAGTTAATATTATAGGTAATAGGAATTATAAAACAAAATTTGTAAATTTGCAAAACTATTAACAAACAGAAGATAACACAGACAAATACAATAAAAGAGATAGAGATGAAAGATAAATTATTAATAATTGTATTCGCTTTAACATTAGCGTTTTTTGCTAATCCGCTAACTATTTTTGCTGTAGATACAGATCCATTGGCAATTGAAACGCCAGAGCCAGCAGCAGAAGTGCCTGTTGATACTTATTTGAGTACAAGCAAGAGATCTATTGGAGCAAGTAGTGATGCTACTACTCTTTCTGCAGCTCCGAAAGGGCTTACTAGAGGTGTTGAAGAAGAGTATGGATGGAAAAATCCTTTCTTGCCTGGACAAGATGATGGTTGGGAACAAGGAGATGCAGGTAATGTGGGATATCCAGTGAGTGATGTTTCCCTTCCAATACTATTGTCTATGCTTCTTATATATTTTGTATATAGAGGAGTATCCTCAACAAAAAGAAAAAATAGTTTCTAAGAAGTATTTATCTAGGAAAATAATAACAAAGCAGGCTGATAAAATTTAATTATCAGCCTGCTTTGTTATTATATGATTGTGTAATCTGTCTGATTTTAAGATATTAGTCATTTATAAACAATAAAAAAGCGAATGTAATAAATACATCCGCTTTCTTCTATAATATTAATT
>JASLEN010000370.1 GCA_030151105.1 Dysgonomonas sp. | reverse complement strand
ATCTCAAGAAAAAATTAGAAGGAATCAGTTTTGATGAAATTGACACTATGGGGGAGGCAGCTCAATAATTTACATGTATGAGAATAGTTATAATTATAAACTCTTTATATCAAAGGCGATAAGTGTGTCTTAGCAGAGCTTCTTCAGTTATGCATGGGAAAATAGTAATGGAGTTTACTTTACAAGTAGCAGAGCTGTATATCTATGTAAATATTTCCCATTTTCTTCCTGCTTGATACTATTTTGTGCTTGTGGCTACTCTTTACATTTTAGCAAATGTATTTTGAGATTTAAAAATTAGGCATACACATTTTTTATGTATTCTATTCGTTTAGTTTCACTTACAAAAGAAATAGAATGTGTATCTATCTGGTAACCAGACTGTGATTAAAATAATAATGAGGAGGGTGTACCTAAAAGTGCGAATCCCATATATGTGACTGGGGGACTTTTTATGGAGTTTCACTTTTAGAAGTGTTAATCTAACAGCTCTAAGAGGGGGTGTTTTCTGTTCTTTTAATAAAGCGTCATGTTGTGGCTGTTTTTAGATGGTTATTTCAGTGATTATTAATCATAACTTCTCTTTACATACTCATGTCTCATTTTATCCTTGTTTCAATCCAGCCTCTTTGTATATAATCTAGTTAATTGTATATTCCCATCAAACAAGTCCCCTAGTTCCTATGCAAAGTGACCCCTTGTAGTTGTTTTCGGAAGAGTGTATTTAAGTACTGCTTTTTTGTTTGGATAAAAGCTCATTATGGGTCTTGTTTTACTTAATATATTTTTACAATAATAAACATTTATTTTCTTTTTGTTTAAGCTTTTTGTTTTCTTAACGACTCTCCATAAAGTTCAACTCTTAGTGATTGATGTACGATTCTATCTAAAACAGCATCAGCAACTGTCTTTTCTCCGATAACATCGTACCATTCTTTAACTGGTATTTGTGAAGTTATAATCGTTGATTTCTTACCATATCTATCTTCTATCACATCCAAAAGATTCATCCTCGCACTGGCATCAAAAGGTTGTAAACCAAAGTCATCTAGGATAAGTAGATCTGTTCTTTCTATTTTCCTAAGTTCTGTGAGTATTGTCCCCTTGGCTTTGGAGGACTTAAGTAGTCCCATCAGCCGGGCAGTGTTAGAGTAAAGGACTTTTAATCCTCTCTGACAAGCTTCATAACCTAAAGCTGTAGCTAAATAAGTCTTCCCTGTACCTGTTGATCCTGTGATAAATACATCCTTGTGATTGTAGATAAAACTAAGGTCTGCTAGTCTTTGTACCTGATTTTTATCTAAGCCTCTTTCTAAGGAGAAGTTCAACTCTTCAATCGATGCCTTATGTCTAAAATTAGCTTGCTTGATGGCTCTTTCAATGGCTCTGTTACGTCTATCATCCCACTCACTAAGAATGAGCCAGGATATAAACTGATCGGTAGTCATAGACTCTCTTTGTGAGGTTTCTAGACTTGTTTTAAAAGCATTAAACATCCCTTTGAGACGAAGAGAAGTCATCTTGTCTAGGGTTTCTTGATTCATATTAATCTCCATATTTTGATTCTTTTTTAAGTTTATAAAATAACTTGTTGACATTTAATTGTAATAATCTTTTCCTCTAATATTCTTATGATTAGGCATTTCTTGTTCCATTATCGATTCATCTTCCAATGGAACTTCATCTTGCCTTGTAGAGAGGATGGTTTCGATACTTGGGTAGTTGTACAAGCCGTAACTATCTGCCCATCTGCAGGCATTAATCAAGCGTTTTTCGCCTACTCTACGAGCAAAACTTAGGATACCTCGAGCTGATTTATAAGCTTGCTCAGGATGGGCTTTACTTTCGATGACTTTGGTGATGTAAATACCTACATCAGAGTGGATAGCGTAGGCTTCTGTTACAAATTTCTCTTCGCTCCAATCTGCATATTCTCGATGATGGGAAGCTAGATGCTCCTTGTCAGTAGTGTATTTAAAGCGTGCATAAGAGCGTGGATGTTCGGCTATTTTTTCGTAGCGATAATAGACTTCAACCAAGCTAGAGGTATAAAGTATTTTTACTTTTTTGCCAATATGCACACATGGAACACTATAGTAATGAGCATCTTCGGACAAGCGAACATGCCCATTTTTTTGAACAGTTACCAAGGCTTGCTTCTTAAGCTCATACGAGATCGGATTTAAAGGGCTTAGAGTCAGGCGCTCAATCTCCTCAAATTGATCTCTCCGAGAGTAACTTCGCCCTGAAAATGGGGCGTTATTATGAACCTCAAGAGCTACTCTTATCGCCGCATTTAAACTCTTCAAGTCATGGAAAATACGCTCCTCCAATCTTTGATAAATACTGGTATAGATAAGCTTTACAGCACCTTCGACCAAGGCTTTATCTCTTGGCTTGTAGGCACGAGCTGGGATTACAGAACACCCATAATGGTCAGCAAAGCTCGCAAAATCATCGTTGATAATAGCTTCATACTTACTACTTTTGGTTACAGCTGAACGCAAATTATCGGGTACAATAACCTGTGGAACGCCTTCAAAGTAATGTAGAGTATGTTCGCAGGCTAAAATAAGGTCCTCTTTACGTTGACTAGCAACTGCTTCTATATAAGTTAATTGACTGCAAGGAAGGATAGCTACAAAAACTTCAACGGAGGTGATCTCGCCTGTATCAATATCAACCAGAGATAGCTTTTGACCCGCAAAATCGATATACAGTTTGTCGCCTGCTTTATGTTCTAAGTGCATGACTACACTGTTTTTCTTTTCATAGACTTGGATGTGACGACAAAAACCTGAGCGAGAGTAACCATCAGGGTATTGTTTTTTATACTCTTGATGGAGCATCTCTTTAGTTACTCCTTTACGTTTGAGGCGTTTACAGTAAGTGGGAAGTAATTTCTCTAGTATCTCTAGACGAGTACTTTTGGGTGCAATATACTTCTCCTGAAGAAGTTGCTGAAGATCGAGATCGCTGAGTGCTAAAGCAGACTCAATATCAACTCCAGATAGCTCTAAACGAGAGAGATACTTCTTAACAGTGTTGCGAGATAAATCCAATAATTTATGAATGGATTTAATCCCTCTACCTTGGCTACGAAGCCTAAGAACTTGACGCATTTTTTGCATAGTGATTGTTTTATTGGCCATAATGAGCACTCTTTAATTGTTAACAAACCTTTAAAGAAGAACATTATATCCAAACAATCAAACAATACTTTTTCCTTTTTTCAAGGGG
>JASLEN010000133.1 GCA_030151105.1 Dysgonomonas sp. | reverse complement strand
AAATCCTGAACAGACCCGCTGCTGTAAGCTTCAATATAAGTCTTTTAAGCATTTTACTCAACGACCACTGTCTCTGCAACGAGATGGGAAGGGCGCTAGAAAGATGAAGCAAGTCAGAAAACCTACCAACATCAAATACAGACATTATTGCTTTCGGGGATGAAGCTAAAATGAAGAGCGCTATCAGATATAGCAAATTTTATTTTAAAAACTCTTTTTGAACGATTGACTCTAAATTCTAGAGCCAATGATTTTACGGCAATATATTCTGTCAATGAAACGGAATTTCACCATAGCGGTAATTCGATATAATAAATAAACGTATAAGGATTGGGAAGCGCTGAGCAGGGAGTGTTCGGCACTTTTTGTATCAAAAAAAGGTGACTGAAGATCACTTCAATCACCTTTATATTTTGAATAAATAGTATTTTACTTGTCAAATTCTGCTCTTAAGAATGTAGGCACATAAAATGTATCATTCTTATCCATATAAACAGTTGTAGATTTCAACTCTATATTTTTCTTATTAAGTTGCACTGTAGATTTGAAAGCAGGAATAATCATTTGCTTTTTCCCCTTTTTTACAATTAGTTTAGGATTTTCACCCTCTTTAGCCTCCACTTTGCAATCTAGCCCTACAAACACATCAGTATGTTTAGCAAATATTTCACTCGTAATCTCATCTAAAGGACGTTGAAGCCCTACCACATCACACAAATATTTATTAAACTCAACATTCGTATTCATTCCCATAGGTACATGTCCATCAGGATGATATGCAGCCACTAGCACATCTTCGCCTGTATGACCACCAGTAGTAAATCCAAAGAAAGTGCGAGAGGTCATCAACTTAGTCAGACTAGAAGATAAGTTCACACTGTTACTCATGTTCATATAGTCTCCTTCTTTATAGTTTTTAGATGAAAGTAGAGTTGTTAATTCCTCATCAGTAACATCAATATCTGTATTATCCTTGATGATTTTTCTAAAATCCTCTGGAGCAGCTTTCAGAAGCAGTTCTTCTAGTTTACGAGCCGAAACTTTGAACTTAGAAACATTGCCAAACACATCATCAAGACCACGACGAGCGTAATTTTTAAAACCATACTCTCCAATAGTGAATCCACTATTTCCATGATCAGAAAGCACAACAACAGTCGTATTTCCTTCTTTCTTCGCAAAGTCTATCGCTACTTGAACCGCTTTATCAAACGCTAAGTACTCAGTCATCAGAGCAACTGGATCATTAGCATGAGCAGCATAGTCAACTTGGCTACCTTCAACCATTAAGAAAAAGCCATTCTCATTTTTAGACAACCTATCAATTGCTTTCCCTGTCATTTCGGACAATGATGGGATTTGCGAATCATCTCTATCCATATCGTATGGCAGATTTACTTGTTCGAAAAGAGCCCATAGATTTTGACTTGCATCATATTTTCTAAAAGCATCTACATCATTACGAATAATCCTTGTACCCATACCTTCTAGCTCTTGTTGAAGCTCTTCAGTTAGAAACTCATTTCCACCTCCTATCACAACATCTAGTTTATTAGCCACTTGTTGAGAGGCTAGAATATCGTAACGACCTCGATCATAATGGTGTGACGAACAATCGGCAGGAGTTGCATGGGGAAACTCAACCGTAACAACGAGTCCAGTAGATTTATTCAAATCATATTTTGAAGCCTCAAGAACAGTTGTTAACGGCTGCAAAGATTTACTTGCATCTACAGGATAAATATCGTGTACCTTGTCCACCTCTGGATAGATAGCCACATTGCCTGCTTGCGACAAATAGCCAGTCATATAAGCAGACGTTGTAGGAGCAGAATCCCCGATGGGAGCGTTAGAATTGTAAGTTTTCACAGTTCCACACCAGTATGGATCCACAGCTAACTGATCTCCACCTAGCTTATTGTAAATTTGAAACCAACGTGCAGCAGAATATACACCGATGGAAGTTCCATCAGGGATCATTAAGATCACATTTTTTGTAGGATTTACCTTCTTTTTATATTGATTTTGCGCAACTAAAACCTGTCCGCAAAATGCAATGAGGATACTAAATAAGATTATTTTTCTCATGTTTGATATATTGATTTTGGGTATTAAATATACGTTTTAACAAATATATGACATTACAAGTGCTTTAGCCAAGAAAAGTGAAAAAGTTTCAGTTACTTTTCTGTTAATATATTATGAAAAAGAGAGGTAAATATTGCTACTCACCTCTCTCCATATCGTTTATACTTCAAAACTCTATTTAGTTAATAGCCACCTTTTGAAATCTGCAAAATCTTTAGTCATTGAAACACTTAATTTCTCACCCTCCATAAAAGCTTGCAGTTTTTGGGGAATATCTACCTTCTCATCGATTATTCTTTCCACTGTTTCCAAGAATTTAGCAGGATGGGCTGTCTCTAAAAATACACCAACTTCATCGCTAGACAAAGACTCTTTCAGAGCTTCATAACCACATGCACCATGAGGATCAAGGAGGTACTTTGTCGCTTTGTAAGTATCGTTAACAATATTCTCTATTTCGATATCAGAATATTTATAAGCCGACACATCTGATTGAATATCATTTAATAATCCGTTATACAAATCTAATACACGAACAAAATTGCTCGGATTTCCCACATCCATTGCATTTGCTATAGTTTGCACAGAAGCTCTCGGCTTGTATTCTCCTGTTTTGAGATATTGAAAGAAAATATCATTGTCATTATTTGCAGCAATAAAGCGTTTAATAGGCAAGCCCATACGTTTAGCAATTAGCCCCGCAGTAATATTTCCAAAGTTACCGCTTGGCACAGAGAAGACTACATTATTAGCCCTACCCTCTTTTTTCAATTGAGCATAGGCATAGAAATAATAGAAAGACTGCGGAAGAAAACGAGCCACATTGATTGAATTGGCAGAAGTCAGATTCAGTTTTTGGTTCAATTCCTCATCAAGAAAAGCCGATTTGACCAAAGCTTGACAATCATCGAATGTTCCATCTACCTCAATAGCTGTAATATTTTGCCCAAGAGTAGTAAATTGACACTCTTGAATTGCACTCACTTTTCCTTTTGGATAGAGCACATACACCTCTATGCCCTTTACTCCAAGAAATCCATTGGCTACCGCACTACCCGTATCTCCTGATGTTGCGACTAAAACCTTGACATCATCTTGTTTTTCCTTGTCAATAAAATAGGCAAGCAAACGAGCCATAAAACGCCCACCTACATCTTTAAAGGCAAGTGTAGGACCATGAAACAATTCTAGGCTATATATATTTTCATCAACATGAACCACTGGAGCATCAAAGTTCAATGTTTCATAGACTATTTTTTTCAACGTTTCGGCATCTACGTCTTCTCCAAAGAATGCGTCTGCAACAGTATATGCTATTTCTTGAAAACTCAACTCTTCAATCTTATCAAAGAAAGATTGAGCCAATTCTTTGATTTTTTCTGGCATATAAAGCCCATTATCAGGCGCCAATCCTTTTACAACAGCATCTTGCAAACCCACAAGAGGAGATTGTCCTTCTGTACTATAATACTTCATTCTTCAACTAGGCTAATTGTTAATAATAAGCAAGCACATTTCACGGAGCAACTATCTAAATGAATCTATTTTACGTATTCACTTAAACATATGACAAGAAATGACTTCTTTTTCTTAATAAGTGAAAGTAGTAATTATTTTTAAGAAAGTTCTAAACCAAACTCATCTTTTAATTTCTGAAGGGCTTCATTTTCTTCCACCATCAAGCTGAAACGCTCTGCTGGAGTGAAGGCAAGTTTCTTCTCATTATCCACAGAAATACGCACTTGCATATCGATGCTAGTATTTTTCAGCTTACGTTTAATGGCATTTAGAATATTGATCTTCTCTTCAAGCAGTTTCTGCTCTTGCATAGGATTATTGACAACCACCTCAAAAACAGAGTTATTAACTAGCTCCGGTTGGCAATTAAGCATAGAGTTTTTTAGGTGGAGTTCTTCTTGAATTTGTTCGGCATATTCATTCCATGCTCCAATTAGTTGCTGCGGAGTAAATCTTTCAGATAATACCTCTCTGATATTTTCAACAACCTCTACTTTTTCTTCCTGTTTCTGATTGAGTGCAGATAAAGAAACACCTAAACCTCCAATACTTGGCTTTGTGCCACTTGGTGCAGTTTGTTGAGTTGTATTTCCAGAAGGGGTAGTCGCTCGTGGAGCATTTGGTCTCACTTGCTGCTGAGACTTATTCTCTGCTTGTGTTTGTACGGGTTCTTTCTTTTCAGTTGGAAAGAAAGGAGCAATTAGCTCATTTTTTTTTTCGTTCTCTAAACCATTCGGTGAA
>JASLEN010000036.1 GCA_030151105.1 Dysgonomonas sp. | reverse complement strand
CTTGTAAGTGAATGGTGAAATTGTAGTTATGAATAGATTTCCCCCAAGATTTTACTTGTCTAAACGAGAGGTAGTAGGTGCTATCATAAGTTACTAAAAAATCATTTTCACCATATTTACTTCTGAGCGTATCTTTTATAGCACCATCAAACAAAACGGTGTATCTTTCCCTATTTTTAAATAGTTCTACATCACTTTTTCTGCTCAGAGTATTGAATCCATACTCGATTTTTATATCCTTCGCTATCAAAGGAGCAATCGCATTTACTTCTACAATATCCAATATTTCTATCGAACTTGAGCTCTTATTTAGCATATACACCATTCCTCCAACAACGAGCAAACATATGCTGACAAAAATAAATATAAACTTTTTCATGATTTTTCATTTTTGCTCATTTTGCTATAAATGAGTTTTGTGATTTTTTCGAAAGTTTTGTGCGAAATCAGCGCAAATCCAATACTCAGACCTAAACCAGCGATGATAGCAATTATTTGCATGCGATCTGAACCAATACTGAAAAATTGAGTACCATACGTCTTTAGAGCAAGATAGGTGAGGGGAGTTATTAAAATGATTGAACTTGAGAAAATCAAGATTTTTAATCCTTTAAGGACAGAATGTTGTTTGGCTCCCACAATAATTGCTACAATCGCAAAAATGAGAAGTAGTAATAAAATAGCCATGCCAGCCATCAACATTATTAGGACTGTAGCCAGAATACTAAAAAATAGCATTATAAGTACTGCGAAACCTTGCATAGATATAATGGTGTAAAATTAGAAGGCAAAGGTAATAGAAATTTCTTGGTTACTCCTCCCAGAAAAAGTTTGTTTCTTCTCTCCATCCCATCGGCGAACTTGTGACAATGGAGTGGGGAACTCTTTCGTCCAATAAGTAGTAATATCTATCTACCCATGCTATACTGTCTTTTTTGTAAAACATAGTTGTCCCTTTCTCGGCTCTACCTAAATCATCATAGTTGAGAATGTGTACCAGAGAAGCATTGAAAATCTCACTTTTTTTATAGGGGATTCCCTTGTTGTAATAATATTTGGTCGAATCAATATTTGAGTCACTCAAACGATTGCGATGATATTCAGCAACCATTTTTTTATTCTCAAATTGATAAATGTTGTATAATTCATCAGAATGAGGAGTTATCTGTTTCTTGAAAGAATAAGTCTCATTAGTATCATCAAAAACAATATTTTCCACCCATATAAGATTTTCGTCCTTCAAGGCTATCATTTGAAATGGCTTTGACTTTTTATATTCTACCTTGATACTATCATATCCAAATCCTTCAAAATAATACTGATGTGGAACTATCCATTGTAGCAATCCGTTTTTGTCATATTTAAAATCAACCAATTTTAGGATAATATTCTCACCTTTTTCTTTTCTAATAGATAGTACATTCCCTTGATCATTAAAAGTCATAAACTCTGAAACTTTAACATCATCTGGTGTTCCAATATGAATAGCCCTAAGTTTCTCTTCTCCTTTTAGATCCAACATACTAACAGACCGACTAAGTCCCACGTCTTGTAGGTAGCTTCTATTCACCAGATATTGCATGGCGTGAGGTCTGCTGCCACAGGCAATAAAAACAGAAGACAAAGAAAGGGCAAAGATTAGTTTAGTAATATGTGAAAATTTTATTCTACTCATTATATTAGCGTTGGGAAGGAATAAAGTGCATTTAGAATTTCTTCATATCTTTACATCGTTAAAAGAATAAATAAGTTATGAAAAATAATATAAGATCAGCAACAATCGCTGATGCTAATAGAATTAAATATCTAATTGCTGAGTTAGGTTTTGTACATTCCTCCGAATTTATACGTGCAAAATTACAACTTTTGCTAGAAAGTAACAACGATATTATCGTTGTTTATGAATCAGAAGGAGAAGTCGTCGGGCTTATAACATTACATTTTGCAGTACAATTAGCCTTCTCTGGCGATATAATGTCTATCGGATACATGGTCGTAGATCCGTCTTGTAGAGGGCAAGAAATAGGCAAAATGTTAGAAGAATATGCGAGTCAAGTAGCAAAAGATCGAAGATGTACACTTATAGAGGTTTATAGTCAAGCAAAGAGAGTGGATGCTCACCGTTTTTATGTAAGACAAGGCTATCAAGTCGCTGAAAAGTTTTTCAGTAAGGAGGTAGAGCAATAGATAGAATTTATATATTCCATAAATATATCGTAACTTAGTCCTGAATTTATAAAAGATGATGAAAATGGAAACTGCTTTTAAAAAGTATTTAGAAAAACATAAGTATTCAAAATTTGACCTCAAGGCTGTACTTTTCGATATGGATGGTGTATTGTACGATTCTATGAAATGGCATGCAAAATCGTGGAAACAAACTATGGATGAATTTGACATCAACTCTGAAGAAGCCGAGTTCTATCTCTATGAAGGAATGGTGGGACACAAAACGATAGCTCATCTTATTCAGCGAGAAAAGAAAAGAGAAGGAAGTTCCGATGAAATCGAAGAAATATATCAACGCAAATCTAGTTTGTTTGCCGAAATGAATGATGGATCTTTAATACCTAAGGCATTCGATATGGTTAAATTAGTAGAAAGTAAGAATCTAACAAGGGTTATAGTTACAGGTTCAGGACAAGCTACACTTTTGGATAAGCTAGAGGTAAATTTCCCTGGACAATTCTCAAAAGAAAAGATGGTGACAGCTTATGATGTAAAGCATGGCAAGCCTCACCCAGAACCATATCTCATGGGCTTGCAAAAAGGTGGGGACTTAAAGCCCTATGAAGCGATTGTCGTGGAAAATGCTCCAAGAGGAGTTGAAGCATCAGTAGCAGCAGGGATATTTACTATAGCAATCAATACTGGACCTATTGATCCTAAAGTATTGAAAGATGCTGGTGCTGATATCGTTTTACCATCTATGGAAGCACTTTACAATAAGTTTGAAGAGTATTATAAAATAATGAGTAAATAAGATGAGTTCAATTAATTACGATTTATTAAAGATCCGAGCCTTTATTTTTGATGTTGATGGAGTATTGTCCCCAAGCATGATTCCGATGAATAATGAGGGTGAACCAGTGCGAATGCTTAATGTTAAGGATAGATATGCTTTTAGTCGCGCTATAAGTAAAGGCTATTCTATTGTTGTAATAACTGGAGCAAAAACTGAGGCGGTACGTAGCTATTACGAACAACTAGGAGTAAATCACCTCTATATGAATTCGAAAGACAAGATGGCTGATTTACTCGATTTTATCGACAAAACTGAAGTTGGATTAGAAAATATAGCTTATTCTGGTGATGACATTCCTGACTTAGAGGTTATGAGCAAAGTGGGACTGTCTATATCTCCTGCTGATGCGGCAAATGAAATACGAAGTATAGCCAAATATATAACTCATCTTAAGGGAGGGGAGGGGATTGCTAGAGATATTATAGAGCAAGTAATGAAAGCACAAGGTAAGTGGTAATTACTTTTGTTTATGACTATTGTAAATGCTCTCGCTAATCAATTTATACAATTGCTTATCCATATCAGAGTCTATCAATTCTAGATGCTTATTCATTACATTTTCATCATTGCGTATAGCGGGTCCTGTTTGAGCTTCAAGAGGTGATAGCAAATGTACTTTATGACAAGTCTCTTCTAGAATTGGAAGTAAAACTTCAAATGGAAGGCCTGCCTTTTGAATCATTTGATGCGCTAGTTCATACATTTGATTCACAAAATTATTTGCATAAACACCACTAGCATGAACATACTTACGTTGTTCAGTTGTTAGATGATAAATCTTAGATGAAAATCTACTTGCTAAATCCTCTATTTTAGACATAATACTAGGACTAGAATACTCGATGAATAGGGGGACTTCTCTCCATTCAACCTCTTTCTCTTTACTAAATGTCTGCAAAGGGTATATAACGCCAATGTTTGGAATTATATTATTGAATACATCTAAAGGCATGCTGCCTGCTGTATGAATCCATATTCCCTTTCTATGAGGCATCTGAGCTATTAACTGTTCCAAAATAGAGTCTTTGACTGAGAAAATATAGAAGTCAGCATCATCTCTAATAGCATCTAAACTCGTTATTGCTTCTGCATTTACTTTAGTCGCTAATAGTTGAGCTGAATCTTGTGTTCTACTATATACTTGTAATATCTTAGAATTACCCTTAAATAGATGCAAAGCCATATTGGTAGCTAAGTTTCCTGCACCTATGAAAACGATTTTCATTTTCTAGAAGATAAAATCATTGCTGCACCAGCTATAATTAAACCTGCTGGTACTAAAAGGTTTGAGTATTGACTAATTTGACTAAAAAAGAATCCTGCGTTTAGCAATGCTGCAATCCCAATGAAAACATATCCCAGAACTTTCTTAGGCTGTGTGATTAAAAAAACGACACCTGCCACCAAGAATAAAGAGGTGAAACTTATTGCATAACTACCATATGGAATTTTGTCCAAGACTCCTAGTTTCTGCAAAAGGAATAATAAACCGAAAATCAATATTACGATACCATATGAAAATTTATCTGATGTATTCTTTGCCATAATATATCTAAATTTATAGAGTTTATTCAGGGAGATTATATTTTCCAACATGAACCTTTTCCCATTGTAGTTTTTCTTCATTAAACGGGGGCTTTTCTTCAGCCTTATGTCCTATTGCGACAATGGATAATACTTGTAGTTGTAAAGGAATATCCAATAGTAATCTAACATACTCCTCTGCACATGAATCAGAAGCTGTTTTTCGATTTCTTATTTGCACCCAACAACTGCCTAATCCCAAATCTTCTACTTGAAGTTGAATCATAGTGGTCGCAATAGAAGCATCTTCAATCCACACATTGCTTGTCAAAGGATCAGCTACTATTACAATCGCTAGTGCACAATCTGCAATAAATTTGCAAGCCATTTTCTTACTCTCAGAGAGCTTTTGTAATACTTCTTTATCTTCAACTAAGATAAATTGCCATGGATTACCTCTTTTCGATGAAGGAGACATTAGAGCAGCACGAAGTATTGCTTCAACTTGTTCTGGTGAAAGTTTTTCATCTGTAAATTTTCTAATACTCCTACGTGTCTGAACTAAATCTCTGAAATCCATATTGAGATGTTTTTATTATTTTATTTAAACTTTAGGGTCTCCAAAGCTCTTCGACTTCACTTTCTAGTCTCGAATGGCTTTTTACCCCCTGTGTGCTATCTCTTCTCAGTAAAATATTGAGAGTCTGTAGAATTAGCTTTGTATCTAACATCAATGAATAAGCATTGATGTATAAAAGGTCATATTTTAGCTTGTCTCTAGCTGAAGTATTATATCTTCCCTGTACTTGTGCAAGACCTGTCAATCCCGCTTTCACACGATGTCTAAGGTTATATTCAGGTAACTCTTCACTAAATTGTTCCACAAAGAAAGGACGCTCGGGACGAGGCCCAACAATACTCATATCTCCTTTCAACACATTAAATATTTGAGGAACTTCATCTAATCGAGTAGCACGCAAAAATTGGCCAAACTTTGTAATTCGAGAATCAGTATCCTGAGCCAACATAGGTCCAGATTTAGCCTCTGCATTCTCTATCATTGTTCGGAATTTATATATTTTAAAATGCTTTCCTCCACGTGTAACTCTAATTTGCGTATAAAAAGCAGAGCCTCCTGATATTTTAAGACATAGGTAAACAACGATGGTAGGGATAATAAAAATCAAAGCACCTAAGACAGCCACAACAACATCTATTATTCGTTTTACAGTCTCTGCACCTGTTTGAATACCTAATTCCCGCACATCTAGCATGGGAGAGTCATCTACTTGAAGCATGCTAGCATTGAAGAGTAGAATTTCTTTGTTTTTTGGTTCGTATAAAGTTTTCTTTCCTTTCTCTATACACAACTTAATAATATTCTGCTTTCTATCCTCACTTACATCTTCTGTTATAACGGCTACATCACACTTATTAATGTAGTCTTCAAGATTATCACTTTTGTGATAGCAAATATCCTTGACATTAGACCACATAGTTCTAGTTTGAAGCAGTTTGTAAGCGAGCTCTTTTGCTCTCTTCTCTCCAATTATAAGCACTTTGTTGAGTTCAATGGCTTGCTGATACATCTTATTTGCAAACCAATACCAAAGTGAAATAAAGAATATTTGGAGAGCCGAACTAGCCAATAGAATACTTCGAGGATAAGCAAACTGACGATTATAGAAACTAATCGCCATTGTGAAAATCAATAGAATAATGACTATAATCGAAATTGTATATGCTATTCCAAAAAACGAAAAATCTTTAGGCTTCTCTAAATCAAAGACTCTAGCCAGCACAAGATAAGCAAACGCAACAAATGGAAGAACACTCTCGAAGGAGTAGAAGTTAATAGTCAAGTTGTCTAGGTTGTCTTTGAAATAGAGAAAACATAGAACATTTGTCCCCCATATTATCAAGAGATCAACCAAAGGCATAAACGCCCTAAAAACATTATTTGAAAATATCTTTCCCATATTGTCTTATTAATCACCCACTATGAGGTGTAACAATACTTTAGCTTATTTCTTTTTTGTACTATCTTTCTTTGCTGCTGTTTTTTTCGTTGTTGCAACCTTCTTTGTTGTCGTTTTTTTAGTAGTTTCTTTTTTAGCTGTAGTTTTTTTAGTTGAAGCTGCAGCCTTCTTGCCACGAGTTGGTTTATCTGGTGTAGCTTCTACAATTGCCATACATTCTTCAAAAGTTAATTCCTCTGGATTTTTATCCTTAGGGATTTTACAGTTCTTTTTAGCATAAGCTATATATGGTCCGAATCGCCCTTTTAGTACTTGAAGATCAGAATCCTCTTCGAAAGTTTTAATGATTTTTTCCAAATCATCCTTTCTCTTCTTTTCTATTAGCTCTATAGCTTCTTCAAGACTTACAGTATATGGATCCATCTCTTTAGGTAGAGATACAAACTTGCTATTATGTCTAATATATGGTCCAAATCGTCCAATGGCGCTAGTTACTACTTTATCTTCAAATGTACCTAAGTTGCGAGGCAATTCAAACAATTTCAAAACTTCTTCGAGTGTAATAGTCGCGATGGATTGGTCTTTTTGAAGACCTGCAAACTCAGGTTTTTCATCATCTTCCTGTACTCCGATTTGAGCCATTGGTCCAAATCGTCCAATACGTACTGAAACTTGACGGCCAGACTTGGGATGTGTACCAAGAACCCTTTCTCCTACACGATGCTCTTCTTGAGTATTTATAGCTTCTTCTACAGCAGGGTGAAAGAGATCGTAGAATTCTTTGATGAGTTCATTCCAATTTGTTTTACCTTCAGCAACTTGGTCAAACTCTTTTTCAATTCTGGCAGTAAAGTTATATTCTAATATCTCTGGAAATGTATCAGTCAAATAATCGTTAACAACAATTCCAATGTCAGTAGGAATAAGACGATTTTTGTCTGCTCCTGTTATTTCTGTTTTGTCTTTGTCTGCAATTTTTCCTTTGCTCAAAGTCAAAATATTGTATTTACGCTTTTCTCCTTCCAAATTCGATTTTTCCACATATTCTCTATTCTGGATAGTTGAAATAGTAGGAGCATAGGTAGAAGGACGTCCAATACCCAAATCTTCCAATTTGCGAACCAAACTAGCTTCACTGTATCGTGCAGGGCGTTGTGTAAATCTTTCCGTTGCAGTAGTTTCTAACATCGCAAGTTCTTCTCCGAGCACCACTGCTGGCAACAAGCCGCTATCTGCATCTTCCTCTTCGTCATCTGTTCCTTCAAGATACACATGCAAGAACCCAGGGAATTTGATAACCTCACCAGTAGCTACAAGCTTTTGGCTATCATTTGATATCTTGATTGTTATATTTGTTCTCTCAAGTTCGGCATCAGCCATTTGAGAAGCAATGGTTCTTTTCCAAATCAGATCGTAGAGTTTTTTCTCTTGTGCAGTTCCTGCAACACTTGGTTCAGACATAAATGTTGGTCTAATAGCCTCGTGAGCCTCTTGCGCACCCTTACTTTTGGTCGAGAATTGTCTAACTTTCACATATTCCTCTCCATAAGTTGAAGTAATTTGTTCTTTCGAAGCATTAATCGCTAGTCCAGAAAGATTAACAGAGTCTGTTCTCATATATGTGATTTTCCCTGACTCATATAGTTTTTGAGCTACACTCATCGTCATTCCTACTGGGAAACCTAATTTTCGAGAAGCCTCTTGTTGTAGAGTCGAAGTCGTAAAAGGTGCTGCAGGAGAACGTTTTCCTGGCTTCTTTTCTATATTCTCTATAGTGAATTGTGCATTTTTCAATTTTTCCAGAAATGCTAAAGCTTCTTCCTTCGTTTTGATACGTTTGGCTAACTCAGCTTTAATTTCGCTATTGTCTTTTTTGAAAATTGCAACAACTCTATATGATGCCTCTGTCTGAAAAGCTTCTATTTCTCTTTCTCTTTCTACTATAAGGCGGACAGCTACAGACTGAACTCTACCCGCAGATAGTGACGGCTTAATTTTTCTCCAAAGAACAGGGGAAAGCTCAAATCCCACGATTCTATCGAGTATTCTTCGAGCTTGTTGAGCATCTACTAAGTTTTTATCAATCTCTCTCGGATTCTTTATCGCATGTAGAATAGCATTTTTTGTGATTTCGTGAAATGCTATACGTCTAGTTTCTTTCTTTTCTAGGTTCAGAGCTTCATGCAAATGCCAAGAGATTGCCTCTCCTTCACGATCCTCATCCGAAGCCAACCATACTACTTCTGCTTTCTTAGCCTCTTTCTTAAGTTCATCTACGACTTTCTTTTTGTCTGCTGGCACTTCATAGATGGGAGTAAAATTATTCTCCATATCTATACCTAGATCTTTCTTTTGTAGATCTCGTATGTGGCCATAGCTGGACATTACTTTGTAGTCTTTTCCTAAAAATTTCTCAATAGTTTTTGCCTTTGCTGGGGACTCGACTATCACTAAGTTTTTTTGCATATTGTAGATATCTCTGGGTACTTAAAATCTTAAATTGGCATCAGATAAAATGCGAATAGCAATTAGTATGCTGCAAATATATTGACGCAAAAGTAATCAATTTGTTTAAAAAAGCTATTTCTATTCTTGCTAATATCTTCTGTTATATGTTTCTATATTGCTATAGATACTAGCAAACACGTAGCTTTGCAATTGTTTGGCGAAGGTACATATAATTATATGATATTAGAAAAATATTTTTCGTAAAGCCTATTCAGCATTGTTTTACTATTCTATTTCTGATATCATAACTGGTTTTGAATCTGACTGAAAATAACTAAATCCAGCTTCCTCAAAACTATATTTAGAGAAAATACTCTTAACTATTTTCAGAAAAGCATAATAATCGTATATAATTAAATCAATATATGAAAAATGAAATCCAGTGGCGCCTCCTATGCAAGTTGCAATGCCTTGCTGCATACACTGTTCAATTAAAAGATCTTCAATAGCAGCTCTTAATGGTACAAGTTGCTCGTTGGATGTTCCTGAATTTTCATAGAATAGGAATCCAAATACTATACCATCTTGAAGATACTTTTTGACGAAACTCGCATCTTTGAAATGATATGCGCTAATTGGAGCTGTACAAGAAGAATAACCAGCATAGATATCTTCACGCAATATCCAGTTAGGATCTGATGATTGCTGTACATTATATGCAATATAGCCATCTAATGGGTTTCGGCTATTTGCCCAGCCATTTTTATCAATAGCGGAATCTATATGCTTTTTTAGTTGGGTAATACTTATGCCTTTCACATTCGCTTTCTTATCTACGAATTGAATATTGTTGATGTGTTCTATTGAATACTGCTCACTAATATGTTGATCGAGCAGAACAAAGAATATAGAGTAGCGTTGAGAATCTGATTTTCCATCTAGCTTGGGACAAAAAACCTCTAACTCAATTTTAGAATCAAAGTGATTGATGGTAGGGTAGAGTGTGAGGTCTTTTTCATCCAAAACTACTCCAAACATTTCTACCTTATAGTTTGTATCTTTTAATGCAGGCATTGAAGCATGAAAAACCCATCTGTCAACAAGACTTTCTGGGATATACTGACTCCAATAGTAATATTGAATTAATTTTATTCTATCTCCTTGTGGTGTGAGGGTTAGTTCATATTTGTTATCAATATTGATTCCTATCTGGAATTGAACTTCTGTGAATGCTATATTTAGAATGCTTTTTGTAAATGTAACTAAAGCATTGCCCTCTGCATTGTTATCTATCATTTGTCTGATAATAGCTTCTTCTTCTACAAAAGCATTCCAGAATTGTTGTACTCTGTTTCTAAATGGATTGTGTGTCATCTATTTATGTTTTGTAATAAAACATAGTGTAGATAAAATTGTTCAATCAAAAAGCCCTAAGGGTTGTATTAAAACACTTAGGGCTCTCTTATTGATTTTAAATAGAATTAAAAATGCTCTTAAAATAGTATCGTTTGTTCTTTTGATTGGAAGAATCCTATTCCATTTGGTTTGAAATCATATTTTGACATTTCCAATTTAGCAATCTCTATAAAAGCCTCTAAATCA